>JBGARM010000382.1:0-3281 GCA_044230215.1 Thermoanaerobaculia bacterium
CCTCCTTCCACTGCTTTTTCTGCGTCGCAGCGACGGCGCGTCCGAAGAGCTCGAGCTGGGGATCGACCCGGGGTGTCACGGGTGCGGTCGGAGTGCGGCTGGCGGCGGGTGCGGTCTTCGTGGCGGAGCGCTTCGTGGCGGGCATCTGGGAGGTCGCGGGTGTCTGAAGGTGTGGAGAAGTGGAGGTTTGGCGGTCTGGGCTCGTCGATTCGGTCCGTGGAAACGGCTTCAGCGCTTGCGCAGCTCGACGAGGATCTGTTTCGCCACCGCCTTCAGGGTGTCGAAAACGCCGATGCCAGTCGTGGCCACTGCCTCGAATGTGGGCTCGCGCTTGTAGTTCAGCGTCCGGTACATGTCGGCGACCGGAGCGACCTCAGGCATGTCGCGCTTGTTGAACTGCAGCGCGTAGGGGATCGTCTGCAGGTCGAAGCCGTGCTCGTGCAGGTTGTCCTCGAGGTTGCGGATCGACTCGATGTTGGCCTCCATCCGCTCGGGCTGGCTGTCGGCGACGAAGACCACGCCGTCGACGCCCTTCAGGATGAGCTTGCGGCTGGCGTCGTAGAAGACCTGGCCGGGAACGGTGTAGAGGTGGAAACGGGTCGTGAAGCCGCGGATCGATCCCAGATCGAGCGGCAGAAAATCGAAGAAGAGGGTGCGATCGGCCTCCGTGGCGAGGGAGATCATCTTGCCCTTCGCCTCCGGCGCCGTCTTGCTGTAGATGAACTGCAGGTTGGTCGTCTTGCCGCCCAGGCCCGGGCCGTAGTAGACGATCTTGCAGTTGATCTCCCGGCTGGCGTAGTTGATGAACGTCATGGCGTCGGAGGATTCGGCCCGCGGGTGGTCCGGGCCTACTCGGAAAACAGCGCGTCGATGTCCTCGTCCGTGATTTCGGAGAACGGGCTGGCGTGAGTCGGGCTGGCGGCGCCCTTGGTCTGCTTGACCTGCATGTCCTCGAAGATGTGGTCCAGCTCCTGGCTGCCGCGCTTGACGCGCAGGCGCACCAGGCCGAGCGACGAGCGGTCGTCGAAGATGACCAGCAGAATGGCGCGCTTGGCGACGATCGAGATATGGATGTGGTCGCGCTTGCCCTCGTGAAACAGGACCGAGAACTCGCGCTCGCCGATGAGCTTGGCCAGGCCGTCGGTGGCCGCGACGTTGCCGGCGGTCAGGCTCGCGAGGCTCGTGGTGTCGAACTGCTCGACCTCGCCCGCGGCGGCGATCTGCTGGCCGTTCTTGTCGATCAGGAAGATCGCCCGGGCGTTGGCCTCCTGGCGCAGCTTCTTCAACGCCCCATCGAGGCGTTGGAACTCCTCCTGATACAGCACCAGCTCGGCTGAAGCCATCGGTTCGACTCTCCCGGGCGCTAGGCAGACCACCGCAGTGCTCTATCACCCTCGATAAGCTGTGGATAATACGCCACTCTCGCCGAGCGCCCCAAGTTCCGCCCGCAGGGGGGCGGGCCGGTCCGTGAAGAGGCCGGCGGCGCCCTCGGCGAGGACCTTGCGCGCGCGCGCCGCGTCGTTCACCGTGTAGACCAGCAGCGGCGGCCCTCCGCCTGCGTCTCCGCCGCCAGCGGCCCTGGACGCCCGGGCGCGCGCGATACCCTGGGCGACGTGCAGGCTCCAGGCCGCGAGCTCCTCCCCGAGCCGCTCCAGTCCGGGAGTCCAGCGCCTGGCGAGCGGTGCGAGAAGCGCTGTCGCCCGGCGCCGGCGGAGCTCGCGCAGCACCGCGGCGTCGAAAGAGGAAAAAAGGACATTCTCGCGCCCGGAGGTCGCGGCGAGAGCGAGCTCGGCCAGTCGCCCGCGGTCGACCCGCCCCGCCTTGAGCTCGATGTTGACCGGCATTTCCGGAGGTAGCGCGGCCAGGAGCGCGTCGAGCGTAGGGATTCGCCCGGTCGCGTCCGGGCGCTCCGGATGCCGCAGCTCGACGACCGCGAGCTCGCGGTGGGGAGTTCGCTCGACGGTGACCTCGGGACGTCCGGCGAGCCTGCCCAGGTCGGCGTCGTGGAAGAGGACGAGGACGTCGTCGGCGGTCGCCTGGACGTCGAACTCCAGCAGGTCGGCCCCTTCCTCGACCGCCCGCGCCAGCGCCGGGATCGTGTTCTCGAGCAGCGGCAGGGCACCGCGATGGGCGGCGATCCAGGGGGGCGGAGGCAGTCTCACCTGCCCGCCATCTTCCTTCGCACGCCCCCGGCGCGCAAGCGCCGCACACGGCGCCGAGCACCCAGCCCCACGGAACGCGAGGCCGGCGCCCCTTATCCGCTCGACTGTGGCGAGCGACACGAAAAGCTCCGGTAAAGGGGGTTAGGATCGTTCCCGATCTCTCGCAGGTCTTCTCTCGCTTTCACAAGGGTACCGATGCCACGAAGGGCTTTCTCCGCAGTCGACGGCAGCCGCAGCCGGCCGATGGCGCTCGGCTTGGCGGTCGCGGGGTGGGGCCTCTTTTCCTTTACCGGTCTTCTCGCCCAAGGCTTGCCGCCGACGTTCGCGCCGGCGGCGATCGACCAGATTCGCCTGCTCTCGCAGTGGAAAGGCGGCCGAAGCGAGGCCGAGCGCAAGATCGACTCGACGCTTCTCTTCGCCCTCGATCGCCGCTCTGGCCGGATGGCCTCCGCGCTCTCGTCCGTCGAGGCGCTGGCGATCCCGGCGGATGGGCGGCTCGAGGTGGACATCGATCTCCTCGCGCCCGCCGACCTGGCGCCGGTCGCCGAGCGGGTCAAGGAGCTCGGCGGCGCGCTCCACTTCGCCTCGGCGCAATTCCAGTCGCTGCGCGCCACCCTGGGTGCGGATTCGATTCGCCCCGTGGCGGCGCTCGCCGGGGTGCGGCGCATCGTGCCTGCCCGGCCGGCGTTCACTCACAGCATCGTCTCGGAGGGTGATCGCGCTCACGGCGCCGACACCGCCCGCAATCTCCACGGTCTCGACGGCAGGGGAATCAAGATCTGCGCCCTCTCGAACGGCGTCGACGAGCTCGCCTACTCGCAGGCGACTGGCGAGCTTCCGGCCGTCGAGGTGCTGCCCGGTCAGGCGGGCGGCGGCGACGAGGGCACGGCGATGCTCGAGATCGTCCACGACCTCGCTCCGGGTGCCGCGCTCGGCTTCGCCACCGCCTTCGGCGGCGTCGCCGAGTTCGCCCAGAACATCCTCGATCTCGCGGCGAGCGGCTGCCAGGTCATCGTCGACGACGTGATCTATCTCGCCGAGTCGCCGTTCCAGGACGGCGATATCGCGGCGGCGGTCGACGCGGTGAGCGCCCAGGGCGTGCTCTATCTCGCCTCGGCC
>JBGARM010000383.1:0-3272 GCA_044230215.1 Thermoanaerobaculia bacterium
CGGGAAATCGCCGCGCGCGACCCCGCGCCCCGACGGGAGCTGGCATCGACCTACGGTTTTTCGAGCGGCGCCGGCTCCGACGCCGCCCGCGCCTTCGCGGCCGGACTGCTGGAAGGTCGGTCGGCGCTGGGCGGCGGCGACCATTTTTCGACGCCGGTGCCCCCCGATCTCGTCGAGGTCTACCGCCGCATGCGTCGGGCGAAAGAGGCGATCCTCTTCCTGGCCTTCTATCCGGGACAGTCCGGGAAGGACTGCATCATCGGCGAGGCGATCGACATCGGCCTCCAGGACCCGGAACTGCTCGTCACCGGCGCGGTGTCGAGTCCGCAGGCGATGCCCAACTACGTCGCGACAAAGAAGAACGAAGACGGTGAGGTCGAGGTGGAGGGTGAGTCACCGTCCACCTTCGACAACGGCAACGTCTCGATCGTGCGCGCGGCACGGATCGACGAGAAGGGGCTGCTCGGAGATCTGGGCGTCGAGCAGCTGACCGCCAAGGGCGGCATCGGCGCGATCATCCACGACAAAGTGGTCGTGATCGACCCGCGGTCGCCCGATTGCACGGTGATCCTCGGCAGCCACAATCTCGGCTTCAAGGCCTCCTACTCGAACGACGAGAACCTGGTGATCGTCACCGGCGATGCGGCGCTCGCGGCCGCCTACGCCGTGCACATCCTCGACGTCTACGACCACTACCGCTTCCGGGCGATCACCGCCGAGCAGAAGAAGAAGGGCAAGCCCACCTGGGCCGGCTACCTCGCTACCACCGATCAGTGGCAGCAAGGGTACGTCGAGGGCAGGAAGGGCGCCCTGATGCGCTACTTCGCGCGCTAGCCGGGACGATTCCCCGGGGCTCTTTACCCGGTCTGCCGTGCGGAGGGGGTTCGCTCGAGACCTGGTCGCGGGCGCGGCCTCGGCAATCTCGCGGCGCGGGGAGAGTCTCAGCGATATGACTGCGCGCATGTTGCCCGCCCTCCAGGGCGATGATAATGGGTCACGTATGTGGGTGCTCTCGACCCTGCGCCGCGGCTTCGCGATCCTTTTGCTGGGAGCGCTGTTCGCTCCCGAGCTCGCGGCCGCTGTCGTGCGCGAGCGACCGCGAGCCTCCGGTTGCCTCTGTGCGCGCCAGGCCTGCTGTACGGGGAAGGCGGGCGCAGCCTGCCCCCTGGCGCGCCGTGGCGGCAGTTGCTCCGCCGGGCGCGCGGCCGCAGCTCCCAGCCTGCGGTCGAGCTGCGGCTGCCGGCACGAAGGCGGTGCCGGCGCCACCCAGCAGCGCGACGAGACCCTGACGCCGGCGCTCCACGCCGGAATCGCACCTCCGCCGTATCGCGACCGCCTGCCGCTCGTCGGCGGCAGCGCTCCGCGTTTCCATCGCCTCCCGCCCGAGTCTCCCCCGCCCCAACCTTCGCAGCGGCTCGCCTGATCCGACGATCGCGACCGGTCGCCGCCGAGCGTTTCGGCGGGCCGTGCCGCGCCGCGTCTCCGCCCCGGGCTCGCCGGCCCGCGGGCGCGACCCTCCGAGCCGGCGAAGCGAAAGGGAGAAATCATGCGACAGATCCTCTGCGCGAGCAGCCTCGGGCTGGCTCTCGTTCTCGTTCCATTCGCGGCCACGGCCGCGGCCGGCGGACGCAGTCTCTCCGGGCAGGTCCTCGATCGCAGCGGCGACCCGGTCGCCTACGCCGAGCTGGTCCTCGAATGCCCGCCGCCGGCGGCGGCTGCGGCCTTCACGGCCGACGGTGTCGGCCGCTTCCTCGCAGCGAGGCCCGCCGGTGGTGCCTGCCGGCTCACTGCGCATCCACCCGGCGGAGGGGCGCCAGCCGCGGTCGTGGAGCTCGGCGCCGCGACCTCCGAGGTCACCGGCGAGGCTGTCCGGGACGGCCAGGTCACGCTCACCCTCGACCTCGATCTGCTGGTCGAGAGCATCGAGGTGCGGGAGTCCGTGGCCCGCGAGGCGCTCGAATCGCGCGCCATCCGGGAGAGCTTCGCGCGTGACGCGGGGGAGGCGCTGGCGCAACTGCCCGGGATCGCCAGACTGCGCAAGGGCGGCATCGCGAACGACGTGGTCCTGCGCGGCCAGAAGGGGGAGAATCTGGCGCTGCGCATCGACGGCCACACCCTGCACGGCGCCTGCCCCAACCGGATGGACCCGCCCGCCTTTCACATCGACTTCGCGGAAATCGAGCGCATCGAGGTGACCCGGGGTCCGTTCGAGGCCGGCACCGGCGGTCTCGGCGGCAGCATCGACATCCTGACCCGCAAGCCCCTGCCGGGCCTCCACGTCGATCTGCTGGCGGGTGCGGGGGCGTGGGGCTACGTCGCACCGGGCGCGTCCGTTGCCTACGGCGGCGAGCGCTGGAGCGCCAAGGCCGGCTTCTCGAGCCGGAGCGGGGACGCCTACGAAGACGGCGACGGTCTGCGCTTCACCGAGCTCCTGCCGCCGAGCGCGCCGGCCGCGTACCTGCCCTCGGCGCGCGACGCGCAGGCGTTCGACGTCCAGACCGGCTGGGTCGGTCTGGGGTGGATTCCCCGTCCCGGCGAGCGGCTCGAGCTCGAGGCGACGCGCCAGGCTGCCGACGTGCAGCTCTATCCCTACCTGCAGATGGACGCGCGCAGCGACGACGCGACGCGCGCCCGCGCAACCTACCGGGCACTGCGCTCCGGCAAGCGGCTCGAGGGGATCGCGGCCAGCTTTGGCTGGTCGCGGGTCGAACATCTCATGGACGACCGGCTGCGCGTGTCGGGAAAGCTCGCGCCGCGCGCCTACTCGATGATCACCGACGCCGACGCCGAGGACGGCAGCGCGCGCGGCGAACTCGCGTTCGCCGGTGGCCTGAAGCTGGGCGCTGAAGCGCTCTGGCGCGCCTGGGAGACGACGACGCGGATGGCCGGCATGGGCTACCAGGCGCAGCACAGTCTGCCCGGCACGCGCCAGCGCTCGACCGCCCTGTTCGCCGACTTCCGTCCGCCGCGCCGCGACCGGCTGGCCTTTGCAGCCGGCCTGCGGGTCGAACGCAGCGACAGCTCGGCCGACAGCGCGCTCGCCGACGGCAGTCTCTACTTCGCTTATCACCGCACCCGCGCGACGGCGGCCTCCGACACGCTGCTGTCGGGGAATCTCGGACTCAGCTGGACGCCGGACGAGCGCTGGGAGGTCGACCTGCGCCTGGGCAGCGCCGCCCGCCCGGCCGATCTGCAGGAGCTCTTCTTCGCGCTCCGGCGCATGGGGAGCGACTGGGTGGGCAATCCGGAGCTCGCCTCACCGCGCCAGACGC
>JBGARM010000384.1:0-3252 GCA_044230215.1 Thermoanaerobaculia bacterium
CAGGCTCCTCGCGATCCTCTTCCTGACGCCGGTCTTCTGGCTCTTCTTCGTCCCCTTCGGCCGGCTGCTGCGCGCCGGCCGGCGCGACCGGCTCGAGCGCTGGTTCGATCCCGCGACGCCCTCCTACTGGCATCGCCGCGACGACGCTCCGCGCACGAAGGCCTCCTACGAGAAGGCGTTCTGAGCGCCATGCGGATCCTCGGTCTCTCCACCTACTACCACGACTCGGCGGCCTGTCTGGTCGAGGACGGCGTCATCGTCGCCGCGGCGCAGGAGGAGCGCTTCACCCGCAAGAAGCACGATGCCGCCTTCCCCAGGAACGCCGCGCGCTACTGCCTCGCCGAAGGAGCGGCCCCCGGCGCGCTCGATGCGGTCGTCTTCTACGACAAGCCGATCCTCAAGTTCCACCGCCTGCTCGAGTCGTACTTCTCGGTCGCGCCGCGTGGCCTGTCGCAGTTCCTGCAGGCGATGCCGCTGTGGCTCAAGGACCGCCTGTGGGTGGTCCCGGAGATCGACGGCGAGCTGCGCCAGCTCGGGGTCGAGCGGCCGCCGCCGGTGCATTTCGCCGAGCATCACGAATCCCATGCCGCGAGCGCCTTCTATCCCTCGCCGTTCGACGACGCCGCCATTCTCACTCTCGACGGCGTCGGCGAGTGGTCGACGACGACCGTCGGCGTCGGCGAGGGCGGCCGCGTGCGTCTCGTCGAGGAGATGCGCTTCCCGCACTCGCTGGGCCTGCTCTACTCGGCGTTCACCTACTTTTGCGGCTTCAAGGTCAACTCGGGCGAGTACAAGCTCATGGGGCTCGCGCCTTACGGTAAACCCGTCTACGCGAAGGCCATCCGCGAGCATCTCATCGACGTGAAGCCCGACGGCTCGTTCCGCCTCGACCTGTCGTATTTCGACTACGTCGCCGGCTGGCGGATGACGAACCGGCGCTTCGCCAAGCTGTTCGATGGCCCGGCCCGCCGCCCCGAGTCGCCGATCACCCGCCGCGAGATGGATCTCGCGCGCTCGATCCAGGCGGTGACCGAGGAGATCGTGCTCGCCGCCGCGCGGCACGCGCGCGACCTGACCGGCAAGCGCAATCTCTGCCTCGCCGGCGGCGTGGCGCTCAACTGCGTGGCGAACGGCGTGCTGTTGCGCGCCGGTATCTTCGACGACATCTGGATCCAGCCGGCGGCGGGGGATGCCGGCGGCGCCGTCGGCGCCGCCCTCGCTTACCACTACATGGCGACGCCTGAGGGCGCGGGGATGCGGCCGCGTCCGCCGCAGAGCGTGCTGCCCGGCGGCGACGGCATGCAGGGGGCCTTCCTCGGCCCGGAGTTCGGCGACGACGAGATCGCCGCTTTCCTCGACGCCCGCGGCTATCCGTATCGCCGGCTGGAGCCGGCGGAGTGGGCCCCCGAGATCGCCCGCCGCATCGCCGCCGAACGCGTCGTCGGGCTGGTCCAGGGGCGGATGGAGTTCGGGCCGCGCTCGCTCGGCAACCGTTCGATCGTCGGCGATCCGCGCTCGCCGCGCATGCAGTCGGTGATGAACCTGAAGATCAAGTACCGCGAGAGCTTCCGGCCGTTCGCGCCGGCGGTGCTCGAGGAGCGCATCGCCGAGGTGTTCGAGCTCGACCGCCGGTCGCCCTACATGCTGCTGGTCGCACCGGTCGCGGCCGCGCGCTGCCTGCCGAAGCAGGGCGACGAGCACGACCTGCCGCTCGTCGAGTGGGTGAACCGGCCGCGCTCCGACCTGCCGGCGGTGACCCACGTTGACTATTCGGCGCGGGTGCAGTCGGTGTCGGCGGCGACCTCGCCGCGCTTCCACGCGCTGCTCGGCGCCTTCGCGGCGCTGACCGGCTGCCCGGTGCTGATCAACACCAGCTTCAACGTGCGCGGCGAGCCGATCGTCTGCACGCCGGAAGACGCCTACCGCTGCTTCATGCGGTCGGAGATCGACGACCTCGTGCTCGGCAACCTCCTGCTCGAGAAGGAGCTGCAGCCGGCGCGCGCCGACGACGGCGCCTGGCGGCAGGAATTCACCCTCGATTGAGGGGAAAGGTAGAATTCACGCCATGGGCAGACTCGGCTACGTCGGCACCCTCATCGGCGACTTCCTCGCCTTCGCGCGCGAGCACAAGGCCTGGTGGATCGTGCCGCTGCTCATCGTCCTCGGCCTCGTGGCGCTCCTGATCGCCACCGGCCAGGCCTCCGCGCCGTTCATCTACACCCTGTTCTAGACGCGCGCCGCGCCACCGGGCCCGCGCCTGTCCGCCGGCCCGGAACTGCCGTCGCCGCGGGTGCTACGATCCCCGCCAATTCACGGGGGAACGCCTTGATCGGCAACCGACTCGGGCCTTACGAGATCCTCGCGGAGCTCGGCAAGGGGGGCATGGGCGAGGTCTTTCGCGCCCGCGACCCCCGGCTCGGGCGCGAGGTGGCGGTCAAGGTCCTGCCCGAGGCGGTGGCCGCCAGCCCCGATCGGCTGCGCCGCTTCGAGCAGGAGGCGCGGGCCGCTTCGGCCATCAATCACCCGAACATCCTGACGGTGCACGATGTCGGAACGGTCGCCGGCCGGAGCTTCCTGGTCACCGAGCTCCTGCAGGGCGAGTCGCTGCGCGAGGTACTGCAGGGCGGGGGCCTGCCGATCGCGCGCGTCCTCGAGATGGCGATTCAGATCGCGCGCGGCCTCGCCGCGGCGCACGAGCGCGGCATCGTGCATCGCGATCTCAAGCCGGAGAACCTCTTCGTGACGCGCGAGGGGATCGTGAAGATCCTCGATTTCGGCCTGGCAAAGCTCACGCCGCTGGGCGAGGAGGGTGCGACGGCGACGACGATCGACGGCAGCGTCACCGGCGAAGGGGTGCTCCTCGGCACGGTCGGCTATATGGCTCCCGAGCAGGTGCGGGGCGAGCGGGTCGATGCGCGCGCCGACCTCTTTGCCTTGGGCTGCGTGCTGTACGAGATGCTCACCGGCGCGCGCGCCTTCGCCGGCGCGAGCGCGATCGCGATCCTCGGCGACATCCTCAAGGTCGATCCGCCGGCGGTGGAGGAACGACGCGCCGGAGTGCCGGCGATGCTCGCGAGCGTCGTCGGGCGCTGCCTGGCGAAGGATCCCGTCGAGCGTTTCCAGTCGGCGCGCGACCTCGGCTTCGCGCTCGAGCTGGCGCGCCGCGAAGTGGCGCCGGGGCGAGCGGAGGGGATGGCGACGCGCTCGTCCAGCGGGTGGGGGCGACGGCTCGCGATGGCGGCTGCCGGAGTC
>JBGARM010000385.1:0-3241 GCA_044230215.1 Thermoanaerobaculia bacterium
GGCCATGCACAAGGACGGCGCCGGCGGCAAAGCCGCCTGCGCCAAGCACGCCGGAATGATGAAGGACGGCGACCAGGGCGGATGCTGCTGCAGCGGCGCCTGCCCGCATCACGCTGCCGAAGAGGCCCCAGCCAAGAGCTGAGTCCGGCAGTCGTCGATGCTGCAAGACCAGCGGGGGGCGCGCAGGCGCTCCCCGCTTCTGCTTAGAGGACCTGCTTGCGCAGGCGCAGGGCGTTGGTGATCACGGTCACTGAGGAGAAGCTCATCGCTGCTGCCGCCAGCATCGGCGACAGCAGCCAGCCGGTCCAGGGATAGAGGACGCCGGCGGCGATCGGCACGCCGGCGGCGTTGTAGGCGAACGCCCAGACGAGGTTCAGGCGGATGTTGGTCATGGTCGCGCGCGACAGCCTCCGGGCGCGCACGATACCGAAGAGATCGCCCTTCACCAGGGTGACTCCGGCCGATTCCATCGCCACGTCGGTGCCGGTGCCCATGGCGATGCCGACCCGGGCGCGCGCCAGCGCCGGCGCGTCGTTGACGCCGTCGCCGGCCATCGCGACCCGGCGCCCCTCCTTCTCCAGACGCTCGATAGCGGCGAGCTTCTGATCGGGCAGCACCTCCGCCAGCACCTCGTCGATCCCCAGGTCCTTCGCCACCGCCTCGGCGGTCGCGCGGCTGTCGCCGGTCAGCATGACGATGCGCAGACCCTCGGCGCGCAACGCGCGAATCGCCTCCGGCGTCGTGCTCTTCACCGGATCGGCGACCGCCAGGAGGCCTGCCGCCCGGCCGTCGACGGCGACGAACATCACCGTCTTGCCCGCGGCCCGCAGTCCCTCCGCTGCCGCGGCGAGCGGTGCGGGATCGACGCCAGCGCCCTCGAACAGCGCACGGTTCCCGACCAGCAGGCGACGACCCGAAACCGTTCCCTGCACGCCCTTGCCAGTCACCGAATCGAAGCTCTCGTTCTCTCCCAGGAGCGCCGGCCGCGCTCCGCGCTCGCGCGCCCCGGCGACGATCGCCGCCGCCAGCGGATGCTCGCTCGCCATCTCGAGCCCGGCGACCAGACCGAGCAGCTCCTTCTCCCCCACGGCGGCGAAACCGTCGGCGAGCGCGAAGTCGGTGAGCTTCGGCCTGCCTTCGGTCAGCGTGCCGGTCTTGTCCACCACCAGCGTATCGACGCTGCCGAGCAGCTCGATCGCCTCCGCGTTGCGAAACAGGACGCCCATCGAGGCCCCCCGCCCCATCGCCACCATGATCGACATCGGCGTCGCGAGCCCGAGAGCGCACGGGCAAGCGATGATCAGCACCGCGACCGCGTTGACGAGAGCGTGCGCGAATCGCGGCTCGGGGCCGAGCAGCGCCCACAGCGCGAAGGTCACCGCGGCGATCGCCATCACCGCCAGGACGAAGACGGCGGAGACGCGGTCGGCGAGCTTCTGGATCGGCGCCCGGCTGCGCTGCGCCGTCGCAACCATGGCGACGATGCGGGCGAGCAGCGTCTCGCCGCCGACCTTCTCGGCGCGGATGACGAGGGCGCCAGTGCCGTTCATTGTGGCCCCGACCACTTTCGCGCCCGCCGTCTTCTCCACTGGAATCGGCTCGCCGGAAACCATCGATTCGTCCACCGCGCTGCGGCCGTCGAGGACCAGGCCGTCCACCGGGATCTTCTCGCCCGGCCGGACCCGCAGCCGGTCGCCGACCCGGACCTCGCCGAGCGGCACATCCGTCTCGCTGCCGTCGGCGGCGATGCGCCGCGCCGAGGTCGCCTGAAGGCCCAGCAGCCTCTTCAACGCCGAGCTCGTTTCGCCGCGCGCCCGGAGCTCGAGCACCTGACCGAAGAGGACCAGGGCGGTGATCACCGCCGCCGCCTCGAAGTAGACCGGAACCGTCTCTCCCTGCCTCATCGTGTGGGGCACAAGATGGGGGAAGAAGGCCGCGACAAGACTGTAGCCATAGGCGACGCCCACGCCCAGCCCGATCAGGGTGAACATGTTGAGGCTTCGGTTCTTGACCGAGACCACCGCGCGCTCGTAGAACGGCCACGCCGCCCATACCGCCACCGGCGTCGCCAAGGCGAGCTGCAGCCAGAGCCGCAGCTGGGGTGAGAAGAGGTGGCCGAGCGGATCGCCGGGGATCATCTCCCCCATGGCGAGCACCAGCGTCGCCGCGGCGAGCGGCAGCGAGATCCAGAAGCGCCGCTTCATGTCGACGTACTCGGGGTTGGGACCTTCTTCGAGCGTCACCAGCTCCGGTTCGAGCGCCATGCCGCAGACCGGACAGGCGCCCGGCCCGTCGCTCTCGACCTCGGGGTCCATCGGGCAGATCCACTTCGTGCCCGCCGGAACGTCGGCGGCCGCGACCGGCTCGCCCATCGCCTCGCGGTGACCGCCGAGGAACTTCTCGGGCTGCGCCTCGAATTTCGTCTTGCACGAGCCGGAGCAGAAGAAGTAGCTCTGCCCGGCGTGCTCCGCGCGGTGCTTCGCGGTCGCCGGATCGACTGTCATGCCGCAGACGACGTCGAGCACCCCGGCGGCCGGCGGACGTGGCGGCTCATCGGCGAGCACCCGCAGGGACCTGCGCGGGGTCGGCGCTGCGGGAGCTCCCGATCCGCCCGCCGGGGGTTCCATCAGTCCGCCACCTTCGCCACGACTTCACCGCAGCCGAGCATCTTCGAGCCGTAGTAGGGGTTCTTCACCGCGCCGCTCTTCTGCACCCAGTAGGCGTCGGCCATCGGACAGTAGTAGATGCCGTGTCCGGCGACCGCCTGGCGCTCGACGAGCCGTCCGATCGCGCGCGAAAGCGGCTTGAACTGCGCGCGCAGGGCGTCGAGCTCGGCCCCCGGCATCCCCGGCGCCGCCGCGACGACCGACGCGTGCGCCGCTCGGCGCGGCGGCCGGGCGCGGCAACCTGGTGCGCCAGGCCATCTCGCTGCTGGTGCACTACCCGCAGGCGGCGGCCGAGGTCGGCGATCGGGCCGGCGCCGAGGCAGCGCTCGCCGCCGTCGGCAGCCGGGTCACCGCCGCCGAGGTCGGCGGCCTGCTCGGCTTCCTCTCCGGCCGCGTCCTCGGCCAGTACGACGCCTTCGGCGACCCCGGCCGGCTCCTCCTCGTCGCGCCGAACCTCGTCGCCGTCGAGTCCGAGCTGGGCGTCGACCCGGACGACTTCCGGCTCTGGTTCTGCCTGCACGAGGAGACCCACCGGGCCCAGTTCACCGCCAACCCGTGGCTCGCCCCGCACCTCG
>JBGARM010000386.1:0-3226 GCA_044230215.1 Thermoanaerobaculia bacterium
CGCCGTTGGGCGACGTGCAGCACAAGGGGGCGATCGCCTTCGCCACGCCGGCGATTTCGCCGGCGCTCATCGGCGTCGGCTACATCATCGGCTTCGAGCTCTCGGCGATCAACTTCTCGGGCGGCGTGCTCGCCTGGCTGGTCTTCATCCCGCTCGCCTTCTTCCTCGATCCCGGTCTCGGGGCGAGACTTTCCGTCGGTGGCGTGGCGCCGGCCGATGGCGAGCTGATCTTCTCGGTCTGGTACAACATCGTGCGCCCGGTGGCGGTCGGCGCGATGCTGGTCGGCGCGGCGAACACCATGTGGGGCATGCGCAGCTCGATCTCGCAGGCGTTCGCCGGCGCCTTCAAGCGCAGCCACGCCGGGGCCGAGAAGTCGCGGCTCGATCGCGACATGGACTCGCGCGGCGTCCTGCTCGGCATCGTCGGACTGACCATTCCGATGACCTGGATCTACTGGAATTTCACCCACAACCTGGTCGGCGCGCTGGTTGCGGCGGTGGTCATGCTGGTGCTCGGTTTCCTGCTCTCGGCGGTCGGCGGCTACCTAGTCGGCTTGGTCGGCGGCTCGAACCAGCCGGTCTCCGGGCTGACGCTCTCGGCGCTGATTCTCGCCGCGCTGCTGATGGTCGCCTTCGGTGTCACTGGACTTCAGGGCGTCGGAGCGGTGCTGGGGGTCTCGGCGGTCGTCTGCTGCGCGATCTGCGTCTCGGGCAGCCTGATCCAGGACCTCAAGGTCGGCCACCTCCTCGGCGGCACGCCGAAGAAGATGGAGATCGCCGAGATCGTCGCCACCATCACCACCGCCTTCGTCCTCGTCTTCCCGATGCTCTGGCTGCACCAGGCGAACATCAAGCAGGGCGGCATCGGCATCGGCGACCGCGCGCTCTCGGCGCCCCAGGCCGGGCTCATGGCCCAGCTCGCCCAGGGCATCGTCGGCGGCGAGATGCCCTGGGGGCTCATCCTCTTCGGCATGTGCTTCTCGTTCGCGCTGATCCTGATGAAGGCGCCCTCGCCGACCCTCATCGCCGTCGGCATGTACCTGCCGTTCGAGACCACCGGTGCGATCTTCGTCGGCGGCTGCATCAAGTGGCTGGCCGACAAGCTGGCGGTCCGCCGCGGCGTCGCCGGCGAGAGCTTCGACAGCTTCGGCTCGCTGGTGGCCTCGGGCCTCATCGCCGGCGAGTCGCTGACCGGCGTGATGATGGCCGGAATCGTGCTCTTGTCCGACACCTTCAAGTCGTTCACCTATTCGCTCTTCGGCGTCGAGCAGTTCGCCTGGGTCGCCGGCCCGGCGGGCGCCTGGATGTCCCTGGTCGCGCTCGGCGCGATCGTCTGGGTGCTGGTGAAGATCCCGCTCGACAACGCCAGGCGCAGCGCGGCCTAGGGGAAGCGATCGGGGTCGGCCCGGCTCCATTCGAGGTTGTAGCCGCGTGGTTGTAAAAGCTTGCTTGTAAAGATGTAGTTGATGTAGATTCCTCGCCGCCGGCTGGTGGCGGGGAGCTCGGGGTTGTGCGCTCTCGCGACGGGCGAGCCGGACGGGGGCGTTGTCGCATGGGGCAGCGGATCAGGCGTCGATGGGCGGGGGCAACTGCCGGTCTTGCACTTCTCTGTCTCGGTGGCTGCGCCGCGCCGGCGAGCTCCAAAATCGGTCCGCCGAAGGGGATCCTCGTCCTGCTCGTCGATTGCCTGCGCGCCGACCATCTGGCGGCCGGCGGCTCCACCCTCGGCGCGACCCCGAATCTCGACCGGCTGGCGAGTCAGGCGGTGGTCTTCGACCGCGCTTCGGCGGTGGCCTCCTGGACGCGACCCTCGGTGCCGTCGATCTGGACCGGTCTCTATCCATCGGAACACGGCCTGACCGACCTGATCGAAGGGGGCAAGGGGGTGCGCGGCGGCGTCCTCTCGGAGGACGCAGTGACGGTCGCCGAGGCGATGCAGGCGGCGGGCTACCGCACGGCGATGATCGGCAACCAGTTCCAGCTCTCGCCGCGCTTCGGCATGGCGCAGGGCTTCGACCTCTACCAGAACAACGTCAAGTCGGCGCACGGCATGCGCGAAAACCTCGTCGGCTGGCTCGACGAGGCGCCCGAGAAGCCGTTCTTCGCCTACCTGCACTACCTCGAGATCCACTGGCCCTACTGGCAGAAGGCTTCGACCCGCGGCCGCTACGGCTCGGACGCCATCACGAGCCACCTCGACGGCAACCTCGACGAGCTGCGCGCCGGGGTCGACTCGGGCGCGATCGTGCTCGACGACGCCGACCGGAAAGAGATCGCGGCGCGCTACGCCGAGGCCCTGGCGGCGCTCGACGGCGAGATCGGCCTGCTGCTAGCCGACCTCGAGAAGCGCGGCCTGCTCGACGAGACGCTGGTCGTCGTGCTGGCTGATCACGGCGAAGAGCTGGGCGAACGCGGCGGCATCGAGCACGGGCACACGCTCAAGGAGGAGCTTCTGCACGTGCCCTACATCTGGCGCCTGCCGGCGTCCTGGCGCGGCCCGGGCCTGCGCCACGAGCGCGCGATGGTCGAGACCCGCACGCTCGCGCCGACCCTGATGAGCCTGGTCGGGCAGCCGGTGCCGCCGGCGGTCAGCGCCCCGAGCCTGCTGCCGTGGCTGGTCGGGCGCCCGCCAGCGGAGGCGCCGTACAGGATTCTCGCGGCGGAATCGAACGGGATGTTTTCGATCCGCAACGAGCGCTACAAGCTCCTCGCCCAGCCGGCGAAGAAGAGCTTCGAGCTCTTCGATCTCGAGGCCGATCCCGGCGAGCGGCGAGATGTCGCCGCCGAGCACCCGGCTGAGTTCGAGGCGCTGCGCAGCGCCTTTCGGGCCTGGCACGCGGGCCTCCATCCGCTGGCGATGAGCTCGACCCTGCTCGACTCCGAGACCGAGGAGGGGCTGCGCTCGCTGGGCTACATCCAATAGGCGATTTTCCACTCAGGGGGCTTGCCGCTGGCCCCTTCCGGGTATGATTCCGCCATCAAACTGTTGGCAGGAGAGCCCGGACGCAAGATGGCCGCGACGAAATCGACAGAGAATGGCGTGGACGGTTTCACGTCTCGCGAGGCGGCTCGCATCAGCGGTGTGCCGTTCTTCACGGTCGATTATTGGGATCGCTCGAAGTTCCTCAAGCCTTCGATTGCGCGCTCGGCGGGACGCGGCCGCGGCCGCGGACCCCTCGACTACTACTCCGAAAACCAGCGGTTGCGCAACGCCCGCGAGCAGCGC
>JBGARM010000387.1:0-3217 GCA_044230215.1 Thermoanaerobaculia bacterium
GGTGATGGTGGCCGGCCGGATGTAGTAGCGGTACTCCTCGAGCGCGCAGACGAAGCCCGGCACGAAGCCCGCCGCCGGTGCAACGACCAGCGGGTTCGGCGGCGACAGCGTCGAGGCGAAGGTGATCGTCAGGGTGACCGAAGTGGCGGCGCTGCCGGCCACGTTGGTGACCTCGGCGACGGCGTACTGGCCGCGGCTCACCGCGCTCTGCAGCAGCATCGGGCTGCTGAAGCCGGCCTCCACCAGTTGCGAGAGATCCTGCGAGCGGCCGTTGGGCAGGTCGTGGCGCACGGTCAGGGTGGTGGCGGTGAAATCCGCCGGATTGGTCGGGTCCATCTGGAAGAGGAGGCCAGAGAGACAGCCGCGCACGGTCAGGATATCGGTGTTGGGCAGCGCGACCGGCGTGCGGATGCCGAGGGCGACCTGGTCGTCGCCCCCTTCGAGGACGTTGTCGCGCACCTCGACCGCCAGGCCGCGCAGCCAGGGCACGGAGATGTCGTCGGGATCGACGCGGAAGTCGGCCGGCAGGCCGCCGCGCCCGGCCATGCGGGTGGTGCGCACCATGTCGTACTGCGCGACACGCAGCGACTGCTGCATGTCGGTGATCTGCAGCTGGACCCGCGCCATCCGGTTGTGAACGTCGAATACGGTCAGCGCGGCGACGAGGATCTCGAGCGCGATCAGCATGCCGATCAACAGCTCGATGATCGAGAAGCCGGCCTGGCGCGAAGTCGGAAGGTGCGAGGGCATTCGGGGCTCTCCTCAGTAGGCCTGGATGATGCGCACCTGGTACTGCTGGGCGCTGGCGCTAGTGGCGTCCTGAAGGCTCACATCGACGACCTTGAAGTGCACCAGCCGAGGCTCGGTGTCGGCGTCGAGCGGATTGTCGAAGGTCTGGTTGTCGGAATAGTCGTCGAAGCTGTACTGCTGCAGGGTGCGGACGCGGTTCATCAGCGGCACATCGTCGCTGCCGAGGTCGGCGGGGAGCTCCCAGTGGGTCGAGACCGCCTGATCGATGCCGCCGGTGGGGGTGGCGATCTTCTTGAGCGCCAGGGTCTCGGTGACGGTCGCCGAAGTGCCGGCCGCAATGGTCATCGCGCCGGAGTTGAAAGGCAGCGCGACGGCGGTCTCGAAGGCATCGATGGCGCCGTTCGACTGGCGCGTCGAGTCGTTGCCCTTGACGTTGTTGTTCATGGCGCGCGAGAAGAGCGGCAGGATGCCGAGCGTGACGACGAGGAGCAGCAGGGCCGCGATCAGCCCTTCGACGATCGAGAAGCCGGCCTCGCTCGAGGCGGGACGAGAGGGGGGCGGCGCAAAGTCGTTCTTCGGGGGCTGCATCAGGATCTCCTCCGGGTGACAGGGGAGAACAAAGCAACCCGGATACCAGCCGAGAGACTTTCGGAGTGCGGGTGCAACCCAATTGCTCCCAGACTTTACGTCAGGCTCTCGAAGCTTGGCTGACAGCTCCGTCCGTCAACTGTTACGTTCGGTATCCGAATTGCCAAGTGGCAGCCGGATCTCGGCGCGGACGCCGCCGGTCGCGAGCGACTCCAGGCCGAGGCTGCCGCCGTGCATCAGGACGATGCGGCGCGCCAGCGCCGCGGATCTCCGGCGCCAGGCCCACCCCCGAGTCGTCGATGGTGATCGTCGCCCGGCCGGCGTCGCGCCGCAGGTGGACGGCGACCGGGCCGGGAGCGGTGCCGTCGCGCGCGGCGCGCGCCAGCGTCGCCTGCACCGCGTTGAGCAGCAGGTTGCGCAGCGCGCGTTGCAGGAGGCGCGGATCGCCGACGACCGTCGGCGGCGCCGCCGGCGGCAGGGCGAGCTTCAGGGTGACGCCGGCGAGCGCCGGATCGCTCGTCGCCCGCGCGACCAGCGCCGCGAGGTCGACTGGCTCGAGGGACCCCGAGCCGGGCCGGGCGAAGGTGAGGAAATCGTCGACGATGCGCGCCAGCTCCGCCGTCTCGCACCGGGCCTCGTCGATCTCCTCTCGCGCCTCCGCCGGCAGTGCGCGCCGCGCCGCCAGGGAAAGATAGCCCTGGACCGTCGCCAGGCTGTTGCGCAACTCGTGCGCGACACCGGCCGAAAGCTCGCCCAACTGGGCGAGGCCAGCCACGAAACGCTCCTCCGACTCGCGTCGGGTCAGGTCGGTGACATCGGCGAAGAGAAGGAGGTAGCCGCCCGCCCCCGCTTCCTTGCCGCGCCGCAGGGCTTGCAGCGTCAGGCCCAGCTCGACGCGCCGTCCCGCGCGCTCGATCGTGACGGCGGCGCGCGGAATGGAGCGTCCGTCGGCGATCGCTGCGGAGACGACGCCCAGGAGCTCCGGATGACTCGCGAGCGCCGACTCGGCGCGTCTCAAGGTGGAAGGGCCCGCAGCGGGAGCGGCATCGAGCGCGCCTCCGAGCAGCTCGACGGCTGCCGGGTTCGCTGCGAGGAGCGCGCCCGCGCGGTCGAACATCAACAGGCCGCTCTCGAGCTGCGGTCCGAGGGTGCGCTCGACGGCGGAGAGCTCATCGAGCGCCTCGCCCGCCCCGCCCGACCCGCTCCCTCCGACGTCGCCGCGAACGGCGCGCTCGCCGTGCCCGCCCTCGCTGCGCAACGCCGCCAGGGCGCGATCGAAAGTCGCCAGTAGAAACTCGACATCGTCGCTGGCGCCGGGAGCTCCGTCCGGCGCCGCCGGTAGCGCGGCGCGCGCCCGCTCGAGCAACTTCTCGTAGGGCCGCATCAAGGCGCGGAAGAAGAAGATGGCGAGCAGCACGACGGCGATGGCGAGTCCCAGAACCACCGGGGTGAGGACGGCGAGGCTGCGCCGCTCGGCGAAGAGCGCCGGCTCGGCGACTTCGAGGCGTAAGAGGTAGCGCTGCGTGCCGCGGGCGAAGGGCACCAGGGCGCGCACCGTCGCCGGCGTGGCGGCGGCCCGCGCGGCGCCGCTGGCGACGCCCTCGATGCGCGGCGCGGCGAGCGCCGCCGAGGCGGCGGGCGGGAGCGCCAGGGAGGCACCGTCGGTGAAGCCGAAGCTGGCGATCGCGGCGCCGCGCGCGTCGTAGACCGCCAGGGCCGCGCCCGGTGGAAGCCAGCGCGCCAGCAGGGTGACGTCTTCGTTCTTCGCCAGGCGGACCGCCTCGGCGAGCGCCGTGGCGAGCTTGAGCGTCGCCTGCTCGCGCTCGTCGGCGAAGCGGGCGACCGCGGCACGGTAGGAGAACAGCGTGACTGCGGCGAG
>JBGARM010000388.1:0-3209 GCA_044230215.1 Thermoanaerobaculia bacterium
GGATCGTGCACGGCAGGCGCTCGCCGACGCCGTCGACGGCACGCGGGACGTGATCGACGACGGTCTCGACGAGGCGCGCGAGCGCTTCGAAGGGGCCGCCGAGGACCTCGAGCGCAACGCCCGCCGGGCGCAGCGCGAAGTGTGACGCCGGGCGCAGCGGCTCGGCTCGGCGGCGCGCGAGAAGTACGACGCGGCGGCCGAGAGCGTTCGCGTCGGTTACCAGCGCGTGCGGCGCGACGCCGCCCAGGTGACCGACAACGTGAACGAGTTCGTGCGCGAGAACCCCGGCAAGTCGATTCTCATCGCCGCCGGCGTCGGCTTCGTGATTGGCCTGCTGGTGCGCGGCAGCCGCCGGCGCGACGACTAGGGCTCCAATGGCCTACGAGGCAGCGCGGGGCAACCGCGCTTCGCGGTTCCACTCGTCCGGCAGCGAGCGCGGCCACGCCGTGCACGCGGCCCCGGCGGTGGACTACGCCGTCTACGATGACGACGAGGACGCCTTCGACGATTTCGACGACGACCTCGAGCCCGCCGGCGGCGGGCTTGACGGCCTGTCGTCGCTGGCCGACGAGCTGATCGACGACCTCGCGCCGGAGGTGGACTGGCGCCACATCGTCCACCGCCATCCCTGGCCGGCGCTGCTCCTCGCCGGCCTGGGCGGCTATCTGCTGGGCCGCAGCCAGGGCAAGACGCTCGTCCGCGCCGTCTCGGCCCTCGCCGTCGCACGCGTCGAGTCCGAAGTTCTCGGCCGCATCGAAGACGAATTCGACTGAGGGCCGGCTCAATGTCGGATCCGCAGCTCGAAACCGGCTTCGCTCTGGACCGGCTCTACCGCTGGATGGAGGGGCTCATGGACGGCTCCAAGCGACCGACGCTCGCCCTTCTGGCGAGTATTCTCGCCCATGAGAAGGTGGCCTACGCGGTGATCGGCGGTGTCGCACTGCAGGTGCACCGCCACGAGCCGCGCACGACGATCGACATCGATCTCGCGCTCGTCGATCGTGCTGCCTGGCCTGCCGGGGTTCTCGAGGCGGCTGGATTTCGCCGCACCGGAGTCTTCGAGCACTCCGAGAACTGGCTCTCCGCCGACGGCACGCCCGTGCAGATCACCGACGACCCGGTGCTCGCGGCCTGCGTGGGCCGTGCAGAAGTGATCGAGATCGACGGACTGCCGCTGCCGATCCTCGCGCCGCTCGACCTGCTGCGCGCCAAGCTGCGCGCCGCGGCGGATCCGGCGCGGCGCCGGTCGAAACGGTTGCTGGATCTCGCCGACGCGCAGGGACTGGTCGAAGATCATCCCGACTTGCTGCCCGAGCTCGCTCCGGCCGACCGCGCCGTGCTCGAACAACTGCGCCCGTAGCTCTCGCCCTCGCAGGTCGAAGCGCGAAAGGATCGGAAAAGGAAAAGATGGGGCGAGGAGTGGCGGGTGTCGCTCCGACTTCCTCCGATCAGCGCGGTTGCGCGGCCTGCGACTTGAGCGGCACCACGATCAGCTCGACCACTTTGCCTTCGTAGAGCGTGACGAGGATCCCGCCGGCCGCGGGCTCGACGATCTCGACGCCGCGCGCGCCGGCGTTGGGGATGACGCGCATGCCGGCGCCGAGCCAGGCGTCCACGGCAACCCGCGACGATCCGAAGCCGATGCCTTCGGCGGTGCGCGCGGTGAACGGCACCGGCCTCGCGTAGTCGGGGCCGCTCGATAGATAGATCGCGCGCACGGTGTCGTCCTCGCGAAAATGGATGCTCAGGCCTCTCGCGTAGACGTAGGTGCGCTCGTGGATCTCGTGGGGCGCCTGCAGAATCTTGCGGACCTCGGCGGGCGTCGAGCCGAGCCGAATCGGACCGACGCCCACTCCCGGCTGCACGATCCACGGTTCGGCTCCCGCGGCGGCCCCGGTCAGACCGACGAGAGCCAAAGCCAGCAACCCATTTACTGAGAGCATTTCTTTCTACCTCGCAACGAATCTGGATTGAGACTACACGAGCCTTAGGCTCCGGCCGGCGCGCCGCCTCCCGGCGGGCGGGGTCCTGCGCGCTTCGGTCGCTCGTGGGCCCCTCTCCTCCCATCTCGCTCCCTGCAGTGCTCGAACCCCGCCCGCCGGGAGCCGCCACGCCTGCGTAGGCTAGAGTCGGTGAAGAGGATTTTTCTTGCGCAACGTTCTGCACATCTCCGATATCCACTTCGGGCCGAAGCACTTGCCGGCGGTTTCGGCGGGGGTGCTGGAGCTCGCGGCGGCGCGGCGCCCGGATCTGGTGGTGATCTCGGGGGACCTGACGCTGCGGGCGAAGCCGCACCAGTTCCGGGAGGCGCGGGCGTTCGCCGACGAGCTGGCGCGGATCGCGCCGGTGCTGGCGGTGCCGGGCAATCACGACGTGCCGCTCTATCGCGTCTGGGAGCGGCTGCTGCAGCCCTTCGGCGCCTGGCGGCGGCACTTCGCCGGCGAGCTCGAGCCGGTCTTTCGCGACAGTGAGCTCCTCGTGGCCGGAGTCAACACCGCGCAGGCTTTCGCCCTCAAGGGCGGGCGGATCCGCCGCCGGCGTCTGGCCGAGATCGACCGCCTGCTGGCCGGGGCGCCGGCGGAGCTCTTCCGGATCGTCGTCGCGCACCATCACCTCGTCCGGCCCGAGGGGGTCGAGAGCGAGCATCCGGCCTGGCGCGCCGGAGAGGCGATCGCCCGCTGGGGAGCGGGCCGTGTCGATCTGGTGCTGTCGGGCCATCTCCACCAGACGCTCGAGCTGCGCCCCTGCGGCGAGGACGGCTTTCTCGCGCTCCACACCGGCACGACCTCTTCGACGCGGGGGCGCGGGCCGGAGACCGGCCGCAACAGCCTGCACTGGATCGAGGTCGGACACGGCAGCTTCCTCGTCGAGCGCCATCTCTGGAACGGCGGCGACGGCCGATTCGAGCTCGACCGCGACCAGCGCCACCGCCGCCGCCCGCCGCGCTGAACGGAGCGCCGGGAAAGCGCGCAGCGGGCGGCGAGGGGCGATATCATGGAGCCCTGAAGAGGAGGCGGCCGAAGCCGGCCGAATGCCATGGGCAAGGACAACTGGGAAATCGCCGAAACCGTGGGTACCGAGGAGGAGGCGGCGCTCGTCGTCACCGACGTGAGGGGGCGAGAGGTAAGTGCGGATCACGTTTTCAGCTCTGCGGAGGGGCGGGACCTAAAGCACGTCGAGGCAGCGGCGGCAACGTCAGCGCCTGGAGC
>JBGARM010000389.1:0-260 GCA_044230215.1 Thermoanaerobaculia bacterium
GCGGGCGTAGAAGGGGCAGGCGCAGGAGTAGTACGCGATGCCCGCAAGCTTGCGGACCCGGACCTTGTAGATCTGGGTGCCCTGCACCTCGGCGACGATGGATTCGGCATCGGCCTGCAGGAGCCGCACCGTCTTGCGGAAGAAGTAGCTCTCACCGCGCGAGCGGATCTCGGGCGAGGCGAGACGCTCGAGCGATCGGGGTAGGCCGGCCATGGGCGCGTCAGTGGAGGCGGTGTTCGCTCGCGCGGACCGCGGGACCG
>JBGARM010000389.1:270-3208 GCA_044230215.1 Thermoanaerobaculia bacterium
AGCTCGTAGAGGCGCCCCTGCTCGAGAAACCCGATGTCGGGGTTGGCGAGGGCGGTGATTTCCTGCTGAATCCGGTCGATGCACGGCGGCTTCAGGTGGTGCAGGAGAACCGGCACGCGGCGCTCGAGCTTCTTCAACTCCGTCGCCACGGTCGCCGGCGTCAGGTGGCCCGAGACGTCGGCGATCCCCTGCATCGAGTTGTCGAAGCTGCAGTCGATCCAGATTCCCTTCAGGTTCTCGGTGCGGTTGGCGATCTCCCACAGGCGCTGCGTCGGGCCGGTGTCGCTCGACCAGAGGAAGCTCGCGCCGCCGCTCTCGATCAGGAAGCCGTAGGTCGGGACGACGTGGTTGACCGGAATCGGCGTGAAGCGGACGCCGGGGGCGCCGTTGCCCTCGCCGAGGACGATCGGCACCTCGTCCTGGAGCTCGTGAAAGCGGATCACCGGCAGGAGGTGGTTCGGCAGGCGGGTGAAATCGGGCCAGGTGTCGTTGTTGAACAGGTGCCGCCGCAGGGCGTAGATCGTCGCCGGCGAGGCGTAGATGTCGACCGCCTCGCGGAGCTTCCCGAAGACGTTCTCGATGAAGAACGGCAGCGACGAGGTGTGGTCCATGTGCGAATGGGTCAGCACGATCGAGTGGACGAGGCGCTGGCGCGCGATCGGGAGACTCTGGGAGAGGGAGCCCGCGTCGAGGGCGATCGCGTCGTTCAACAACAGGCAAGTCATGCGGCAGTCGATGCTCTCGCCGCCGTAGCTGCCCAGAATTTCTACTTTCATCGCTTACCAGTCATTGTACTCTTGCTCGATTTTCTCCGACAAGGAACGAGCCAACAGCTCCCCCGCCTCGACGCGGAAGCGGCCGGCGGAGAAGAGCCGCTCGAAAGCGGCGACCACCGTGGCGCAGTGCTGCACTCCGCCGTGGCCGACGATCTCCGCCGCCGCGACTTCGTGCGCGAGGGCGCTGCGATAGGGGCGGCTGGTGGTCATCGCATCGAAGGTGTCGGCCACGGCGACGATCCGCGCCGCGAGCGGGATGGCGTCGCCGGCGAGGCCGTCCGGGTACCCCCTGCCGTCGATGCGCTCGTGATGGCTGCGCACGATCGGCAGGATCTCGTGCAGCGATTCGATCCGCGACACGATCTCCGCCCCGTCCACCGGGTGCAGGCGCATCATCGCCGCCTCTTCGTCGTCGAGCTTCCCGGGCTTCAAGAGGACCTGATCGGGGACACCGATCTTGCCGATGTCGTGCAGCGTCGCGCCGAGGGCCAGCCGTTCGAGAGCTTCGGCGTCGAGGCCCAGCTCGCGGCCGAGCAGCAGCGAATAGGCGACGACGCGGTGCAGGTGTCCGCCGGTGTACGGATCGCGCTTTTCCACCGCCTCGGCGAGCGCCGTCACCGTCTCGACGTAGAGGCGTTGCTGGGCGGCATAGAGGCGGGCGTTCTCGAGCGCGTGGGCGAGCGGACCGGCAAACAGCTGCATGCGCCGCGTGTCGCCCTCCGAGAAGGCCTCCTTGCCCACCGGGTTCAACAACTGCAGCACGCCGATCACCTTGCCGCGGGCAGTGAGCGGCACGGCGAGGATCGCGCGGGTGTCGAACTGCTCGGAGGCGTCACCGCGCCAACGCGGGTCGCTGGCGACATCGTTGATCGTCTCGGCCCGTCCGGAGGCCGCCACGGCGCCGACGATCCCCTGGCCGACGGGGATGCGGTGGTGCTCGATCTCCGGCGCGGCGCGGCCGCGCACGACGCGGAAGAAGAGCTCGCCGGCCGCCTCGTCGAGCTCCCAGATGGAGCTCGTCTCTGCCATGCAGAACTCCTCCGCCTTGGGCAGGGCGAGCGACAGCACGCGCCGCAGGTCGAGCGTCGCCGCGAGCTCGAGACCGATCTCGAGCAACGCCTCCTGCTCGCGCACCCGCCGCTCGAGATCGACCGGACCGTCTGGAATCATCGCCGTCGCTGCCGGCCTAGAACCGGGTCCCGATCCAGAACTGGGAGGCGTAGCCGTAGCCCAGGCTGTGCTTGCCGTCCCAGAGGTTGGCGAAGTCCCAGTTGAGGTCGATGCCCATCAGATTGATCGTCACGCCGAAGCCGTACGAGGAGACCGCGTCCTCGAACCGGTTCTCGTCGCTGTTCCAGAAGGTGAAGTCCTGACCCAGGATGTCGAACCAGGCGCCGCCGACGTCGAGGAAGACGCGGCCGCGGATGCTGCGGAAGTTGAGCACCGGTGTCGCCAGGACGTCGATCAGCGGGAAGCGGTACTCGATGTTGGCGTAGAACGCGCGATCGCCGATCATGGAGCGGAAGTCGACGCCGCGCAGGTCGTCCAGGCCGCCGAAGTAGAGCGGGATCGGCTGGTTGCCGCCGGCGTAGCCGGCGTAGAGGCGCAGCGCCATGTTGCTGCGCTGGCTGACCTCCAGGTACTGCCGCAGATCGAGCTCGTACTGCGTGTAGAGCGCCCCGCTCGAATCCTGGTCGAAAGCGTAGACCGCGTCGAGCCGCCAGCGCCGTCCCGAGACCGGCCCGTACTGCGTGAACACCGCGCTGTCGCCGATCAGGCTGGCCTGAACGAAGGGATAGTCGTTCTCGATCTCGACGGTCTCGGGCCGCACGACGCCGTCGTCGCCGACGACCAGGCCGCCGGTCGGGTAGCTCGCCTTCTGGAAGATGTAGCCCGCGCCCGCCGACACCCGGTGGTAGAGCGAGAAAGGATAGATCCACGAACCCAGCGCCCCGGTCTGCTGGATCGCCTGCTGCCGGTCCGTCTTCTCGAACGGCGAGCCGGTGACCCCGCCGAGCACGTAGAAGTCGCGCCGGTCGAAAGCCTGGACCGACCAGTTCCAGCGATGCGAGAGATCGATGTAGACGACGTCGAAATTCGAGAAGCTCGACACCGAGCTGAAATTGATGACCATCCGCCGGTCGCCCAGATAGTCGGAGAGC
>JBGARM010000038.1:0-13692 GCA_044230215.1 Thermoanaerobaculia bacterium
GCGGCGCGCGAGGCGGCGCGCCGCTGGCGGCGGCGCGGCGCGGGAAAGCCCGATGCGCTCGCTCGGCACCTCTCTCGGCGGGGCTTCGCCAGTAGTGCTATCTTCAAGGTTCTAAAAGAGATGGCTACGACCACCCCCGGCGAGGAGGGGGGGCCGGCGGCCGAAGAATGATCTGGAAGGCAGGACCTCCTTCCGTTTCCCTGCGAGAGAGTCCCCAAGTGAGATCGATGCGCAGCTCCGAGATCCGTCAGAGTTTCGTCGACTATTTCCGCGAGCGCGGCCATCGTGCCGTGGCGAGCTCGCCGCTGGTGCCGCACGGCGACGCGACGCTGCTGTTCACCAACGCCGGCATGGTGCAGTTCAAGGACTTCTTCACCGGCGCCGCCCGGCCGGAATTCCCGCGCGCCGTGACGGTGCAGAAGTGCCTGCGCGTCTCGGGCAAGCACAACGATCTCGAAAACGTCGGACCGTCGCCGCGCCACCACACCTTCTTCGAAATGCTCGGCAACTTCTCCTTCGGCGACTACTTCAAGCCGGAGGCGATCGAATTCGGCTGGGAGCTCGTCACGGGCGTCTGGGGACTCGACCCCGGGCATCTCTTCGCCTCGGTCTACGAACAGGACGACGAGGCGGCGGAGCTCTGGCGGAAGATCTCGCGCCTTCCCCCCGAACGGATCGTCCGCTGCGGCGAGAAGGACAACTTCTGGGCGATGGGGGAGACCGGTCCCTGCGGTCCGTGCAGCGAGATCTATGTCGACCGCCAGCCCGATCTTCCCCAGGTGGGTTGGGACGAGGGCACCGACAGCGGCCGCTATCTCGAGATCTGGAACCTCGTCTTCATGCAGTACGAGCGCGCCGCGGGCGGCCTCCTGACCCCGCTGCCCAAGCCCTCGATCGACACCGGCGCGGGCCTCGAGCGGGTGGCGGCAGTGGTCGCCGGCGTCGACTCGAACTACGACACCGACCTCTTCCAGCCGATCCTCGCCGGTGCGGCGAGCCTCGCCGGGACCGCCTACGGCCGCGACGCCCAGCACGACACCTCCTTGCGCGTGATCGCCGACCATCTGCGCGCCACGGCATTCCTGCTCGCCGACGGCGTCATCCCGACCAACGACGGCCGCGGCTACGTGCTGCGCCGCCTGCTGCGCCGGGCGGTCCGGCACGGCATGCGGGTGGGCTTCGAAGAGCCCTTTCTCTGCCGCCTGCTGCCGATCGTCGACGAGGCGATGGCCGGCGCCTACCCCGAGCTCAAGGCGACGCAGTCGGCCTCGACGGCGACGATCCGGGCGGAGGAGGAGAAGTTCTTCGACACCGTCGCGATCGGTTCGCGGATGGTGCAGGAGGGCATCGAGGAGGCCAAGCGCGCCGGCCGGAAGGTCCTCGCCGGCGAGCAGGTCTTCAGGCTCTACGACACCTACGGCTTGCCGATCCAGCTGCTGCGCGAGATCGCCGAGGAGGAGCGGTTCGGCGTCGACGAAGCCGGCTTCGAAGCGGCGATCGCCGGCCAGCGCGAGCGCTCCCGCGCCGCCACCGGCTCGGCCCTGCGCTCCAAGCAGTTCGTCGAGTCCGCCCTGGCGAGAATCCCCGAAGCCCAGACGCCGACGAGATTCGAGGGCTACGAAAAGCTGTCGGTAAAGGGAGTGAACGTCGTCGCGGCGGTGGCCAGTGCGGAGCCGCCCCGTGGCTCGAGCGAGTCGGGCGAGTCGACGGGCTCGGCGGATCTCCTCGAGGGGATCGGCCTGGGTGAATCCGGCGTTCTGGTGCTCGATCGCACGGTGTTCTATGCCGAGAGCGGCGGCGAGGTCGGCGATCAGGGCGAGATTCGCTGGCCCGGTGGACGGGCCCAGGTCGAAGACACCACCAAGGACAACGCCGGGCGCGTCCTGCACTGGGTGAAGGTGGCCGAGGGAGCGCTCCGGCGGCCTTTCCCTTTACTGGAGCTTCTTGTTTCTGAATCGTACCGCCGCGCGACGCAGCGCAACCACACGGCGACGCACCTGCTGCATGCGGCGCTGCGGTCGGTGCTCG
This sequence comes from Thermoanaerobaculia bacterium, assembly GCA_044230215.1. GTDB lineage: Bacteria > Acidobacteriota > Thermoanaerobaculia > Multivoradales > JAGPDF01 > JAGPDF01. Next base: position 2,029 of record JBGARM010000038.1, read on the forward strand.
GCGAGGGCGTGCGGCAGGCGGGCTCGCTCGTGGCGCCGGAGCATCTGCGTTTCGACTTCACTTACGGCAAGCCCCTGACCGAAGAGGAGCGCCGGCGCGTCGAGGAACTGGTCGATGCGTGGGTTCTGAAGGCGGTGCCGACGCGAATCACCGCCGATCGCGACCCGAAGGAGGCGATCGCGGCGGGGGCGATGGCTCTCTTCGGCGAGAAGTACGGCGATCGCGTGCGCACGGTCGAAGTCCCCGGCTTCTCGCTCGAGCTCTGCGGCGGCTGCCACGTCGCAAATACCGGCGAGATCGGCCCGTTCGTGCTGCGTTCCGAGCGCGGCGTGGCTTCGGGTGTGCGCCGAATCGAAGCCCTCACCGGCGAGGGTGCGCTGCGCTTCCTGCGCCAGCGCGATCAGGACCTCGCCGAAGTCGAGTCGGTGCTGGGTGCCGCGCCCGGACAGGCCGAGGCCGAGCTCGCGAAGCTCAAGCGCGATCTCAGGGAGCGCGAAGCGGAGCTCGCCCGCCTGCGGGTGCAGATGGTCTCCGGAACGACGACCGCGTCCGAGGAGCAGCTGGTGGCGGGCATCCGGGTTCTGGTGCGCGAGGTGCCGACGGCGCCGCCGGCCGAGTTGCGCAACATGGCCGACCTGCTGCGCTCGCGCCTCGGCTCGGGGGTGGTCGTCCTCGGCACCCGCAGCGACGGCAAGGTGGCGCTGATCGCCGCCGTGACCGACGACCTCAAGGCCAGGGTCCCGGCCGGAAAGCTCCTCAAGGCCCTCGCCGGCCGGATCGGCGGGTCGGGGGGCGGACGGGACGACTTCGCCCAGGCGGGCGGCAAGGAGCCCGAACGTCTGCCGGAGGCGCTGGCTGGCGTCGCCGGGGCGGTCGCGGAACTGGCCGGCGGGGGCGGAAACTGATGTCGGGAGACTCTTGCGGCGCCTGGCGGGTAGGGGAGTAAGATCAGGCCAGCCATGCGCTCCGCGCTCGGACTTGCCCTGCTGCTTGCGGCCTCGCCTCCGGCTTTCGGCGGCACGACCTCGATCCAGGTGCGCGCGGACGGCATGAAGGTGATCGTCAACGAGCCGTCCGAGGCGCGTTCGCGGCGCTTTTCGGACCGCCTCCTCGCGGTTCCGGATCCGGATCTCGCCGAGGCGATCGACCGCCATGCCATCGCCCGCGACCTCGAACCGCGGCTGGTGCAGGCGCTGGTCCAGGTCGAATCGGGCTACAACCGCAAGGCCCGTTCGAACAAGGGCGCCATCGGGCTCATGCAGCTGATGCCCGGAACGGCGGCCGATCTCGCGGTCGCCGACCCCTGGGACGCGGATCAGAACCTGCAGGGTGGAACCAGCTACCTGCGGCAGATGATCGACCGTTTCGGTGGCCTCGACCTCGCGCTCGCCGCTTACAACGCCGGTCCCGAGGCGGTCATGAAGTACGGCGGCATTCCGCCCTACGCGGAGACCCGTGACTACGTGCGCCACATCCTCGGGCTGTTCGACGGCAGCGGCGACAGCGTCCTCGACGGCAGCCGGGTCTTCATCGTGCGCGACGCCAACAATCAGGTGAGGCTGACGACCGCCGGCGTCTCCAGGCCGTAGCAGCGACCGCCGCCTGTCCGATCGCGCCCACCGGATGTCGAATCTCCCCAACATTCTCACCTCCATCCGGATTCTGCTCGTCCCGATCCTGGTCGTCGTCCTGCTGACCAAGTTCGACGGCAAGGAGTTCGTCGGGTTGGGCCTCTTCCTGCTCGCCGCCCTGACCGACTTCCTCGACGGTTACTTCGCCCGGCGTTGGAACCTGGTCAGCCGCTTCGGGCAACTGCTCGACCCGGCCGCCGACAAGATCCTGATCGCCGCCGCCTTCGTCTCCCTGGTCGAGCTCGATGCGCGCGTCACGCCCTCCTGGATGGTGGTCACCATCCTGGCGCGCGAGTTCGCGGTCAATGCGCTGCGCAGCCACGCCGCCTCGGAGCAGATCGTGATCCCCGCCGGGCTGTCGGGCAAGATCAAGACCGGCGCCCAGATCGTCTCGATCTCGCTGCTGATCATCTACAACCAGCTGGGTGAGTTCTCCCATCTGGCGCCGCTCTCGCTCTGGGTCGCCGTCATCGTCACCCTGTACTCCGGCTTCGAATACTTCGTGCGCTACTGGCGCCGCCTCGGCGGCCCCGTCCCGGGCCCGCGCCCGCCCTCGCCACCGCCGTCGCGGGAGGTCGCTTGACCTCGCGCAGGCCGCTCGAGCGCCTGATCCTGTTCGCCGGCCGGCGGCACCGGCTGGTCTTCCTGATCTTCTTCCTGGTCGTCGCCGGCAGCGCGGCGCTCGCCTTCAGGCTGCGCTTCGATCCCGATGTGCTTCACCTGCTGCCGACGAAGAACCCCGGGGTCATCACCTTCCGCGAGACCCTCGAGCAGTTCGGCAACGTCGACTATTTCGTCGTCGGCATCCGCATCCCCGTTGACGCCCCGCTCGATCCCTACGAAGCGCTCGCCGACGACCTGGCGGCGCGGATGACCGCTTCCACGGACTACTTTCGCACCGTCGAGTCGCGGCTCGGCGAGCCCGAGGAGCTGCTGCGCGAGTTCCTGCCCAAAGCGATCCTCTTTCTCGACGCCCCGACCCGCGAGCGGCTCGCCGCGCAGCTGACCGGGACGGAGATCCGCAACCGGGCCAAGGAGCTGCGGCGGACGCTCGAGATGCCGCAGGCGGTCGCGCTCAAGGATCTGCTGAAGCTCGACCCGCTCGGCATCTCGGGCATCTTCCTCGACCGGCTCGGCGGTCAGCGCGGCCCCCTCGCAGTGGACTGGACGAGTGGACGCTATCTGTCGCGCGATCATCGTCTGCTGTTGATCCTCGGCCGACCGACCGCCAGCCCCCAGGACATCGAGTTCAACCGGCGGCTCTTCGACTCGATGCAGAAGTCGGTCGCCGCGGCGAGCGCCGGCTGGAGCGAGCTCGCCGAAGGGAGCGAGGCGCCGGTGCCGGAGGTGTTCTTCGGCGGGCGTTACATGATCGCGCTGGACGACACCGGCCTGATTCGCCGCGACGTGATCGTCAACTCGATCTAGTAGCTGGTCTGCGTGCTGATAGTGTTCAACAACGCATATCTCCTCAATTAGCTGCTCCTGCTGGTTTTCTGGCCGCTCGCCTGCGGCCTGGCGATCACCTTCGGCTTCGCGGCGATCGCCGTGGGTGTTCTGTCGTCGGCGACCGCCGGCGTCGCGGCGCTGCTCGTCGGATTGGGAGACGACTTCGTCATCGTCCTCTACGGGCGCTACGTCGAGGAACGCCAGAAGGGCGCCTCGGTCGTCGAGTCGATGCGCTCGATGGGCGGCTCGACGGCGCGCGGCGTGGTGCTCGGGGCGATCACCACGGCGGCGACTTTCTACGCCTTTCTCATCACCGACTTCACCGGGCTCTACCAGATGGGGCTGATCGTCGGCACCGGCGTGCTCTTCTGCCTGCTCGCAGTGCTCTTCCTGGTGCCGGCGATGATCGGCTGGAGCGAGGCGCACCACAGCAAGCGCGAGACCGAGCCGCGGCTGCACATCTTCGCCTTCGGCATCGAGCGCCTGTCGCGGCTGGCGACGAGGATGCCGCGCGCGACCCTGGTGGCCGCTGCGGTGTTTACGATCGCCTCCGTAGCGGCCGCGCCGCGGCTCAAGTTCGACGACAACGTCGAGTCGCTGCGGCCGCCGGGCAATCGCGGCATCCTGGCGCAGAGCGAGATCAGCGAACACTTCGGCTCTGGATTCGATTCGATGTCGCTCGTGCTCAAGGCCAAGACGCTGCCCGAGGTGCTGGCGCTCGCCGACAAGGCCGCCATCGCCGGCCGGCAGCTGGTCGCCGACGGCCGGCTGGGCGGAGTCGACGCGGTGACCGCGGTGCTGCCGCCGCCGGCGATCCAGCAGGAAGCGCTCGACTGGCTCGCCGTGGAGCGCGGCGGCCGGCTGGACATGACGCGGATCCGCAGCGAGTTTACAGCGGCTCTCGCCAGCGAAGGCCTGCGCGTCGAGCCCTTCGCTGGGGGGCTGGACCTGCTGGCGAAGACGCTCGCGCCCGAGGGTCTGCTGACGCGTGAAGGGGTGCTGGCCGTGCCGCAAGGACGCTCGCTGCTCGATCGCTACCTCAAGGAGACGCCGGACGGCTGGACGAGCGTGGTCAAGCTCTACAATCTGCCGGGGCGGCCGAAGCGCGAGATCCCCGAGGCTGCCGTCGACCTCGCGGCGAGCCTCGGGCCGCAGGCGACCCTCACCGGCATGAACGTCCTGTCGCGCAGCCTGCGCGGCGAGATCCGTGCCGACGCCCTGACCTCGGCGGTGATCGGCCTGGTGCTGGTGCTCGCTCTGCTGTGGATCGACTTCCGCGACGTGCACACCGCGTTCATCGCCCTCGTGCCGCTGCTCGTCGGCGTCCTCTGGATGGTCGCGCTGATGGTGGCGTTCGATCTCCACCTCAACTTCATGAACATCTTCGTCATCACGATGATCATCGGTATCGGGGTGGACTACGGCATCCACGTCATCCACCGCTACCGCGAAGAGGAGCGGGCGCCGGACGGCGACCCGGCGGCGGCGGTCGAGGAGACCTCGCGCGGCATCTTCCTCGCCGCCCTGACCACCATCGTCGGTTTCGGCTCGCTCGCCACCTCGCACTACCCGGGCCTGATCTCGATGGGCCTGGTGTCGACCATCGGCACCCTGACCACCGCCCTGGTCGCCATCGCCGTCATCCCCGCCTACCTGACGCTGCGCGGCCGCAAGCGGAGCGCCCGGCGAGCGGACGCGACGTAGCCTTCCGCAGCGCCTACCGTCGGCGCAGCAGGAAGAGCAGCAGCAAAAAAAAAAGGAAGAGCAGCATCGGGCCGGCGGCGAAGCCGGCGAGGTGGGCGTACCAGGCGGTGCCGCCGACCAGCGAGCCGGGGGGCGCCGAGAGCGCGCCGTAGAGCTGCAGCAGGAACCAGAACGGGATGAACAGGAAGGCGCGGCTCTTCATCGGAATGATCAGGCAGCCGAGCGGCAGCACGCCCGCTAGCCGGGCCTTGGGAAAGAGCACCAGAAAAGCGCCGAGCACGCCGGCGATCGCCCCCGAGGCGCCCAGCAGCGGCAGCGGCGAGCGCGGACTGGCGGCGATCTGGGCGAGGCTCGCGACGAGGCCGCTGCCGAGATAGAGGAGCAGGAACCGGCGCGGCCGCAGGCGGCTCTCGACGTCGTCGCCGAAGACGGCGAGGAAGGCCATGTTGCCCAGAAGGTGCAGCCAGCCGCCGTGGAGGAACATCGCCGCGACGAGGCGCAGCGGACGCAGCGCCACCGCGCCGAGCGCACCCCCGGCGAGGGCCTCGGACGGTGAGAGCGCGATGCGCTCGAGCGCCGCGGAGAGATTGTCGCCCTGCCGCAGCTCCCAGACGAAGACGACGAGATTGACGATCACCAGCGCCCAGGTGGCCCAGGCGATGCCGGGGGAGCGCCGCGAGTCCTTGAGCGGAATCAACGCTTCGCGGGGCGGGCGGGCGCGCCCGGCGCGAGGGGGGCGGCGGCCTTCGCCGTTTTCGGGCGGGCCCGAACGCGATGGATGCGCAGCAGATTGGTGAGCGCCTTCTGGCGGATCGGGAAGCCCATCAGCAGGATCAGGCACTCGCCAGCGCGCACGTGGCGGCGCGCGAGGAGCTCGCGCTCGACGATCTCGATCAGATCGTCGCGGTGCTGCACGTCGCGCACCAGGTGAATCGGCCGCATGCCCCAGAGCAGCTGGATGCGCCGGGCGACCTGCGCGTCGGTGGTGAGCACGAAGGTCGGCACGACCGGGCGATACCGCGCCAGCCTCCGGGCGGTGAAGCCGCCCTGGGAGAAAGCGACGATGCGGCTGCCGTCGAGCTTGCTCGCCGCGTGCACCGCGGCGGCGGCGATGACGTCGGCGATCTCGATCGCCCCGTCCAGGCCCTCGGAGTGCTCGAGGGTGTGCGGCGCGGGCGCCGGGAACCGGCCGGCCGGCAGCGCCGGATCGCGCGGCACTTCGCCGTTCTGGAAGGTCTTGAGCTTGTACTGCTCGGCCTCGACGATGATCCTGGCCATGGTGCGCACAGACTCCGTCGGGTACTTGCCGGCGGCGGTCTCGCCCGAGAGCATGAGCGCGTCGGCGCCGTCGAAAACCGCATTGGCGACGTCGGAGGTTTCGGCGCGCGTCGGCCGCGGCTGGACCATCATCGACTCGAGCATCTGGGTGGCGACGATCACGGGCTTCCCGAGCCGCCGTCCGGCGGCGACGATGCGCTTCTGCAGCACCGGCACCTGGTGGAGTGGAACCTCGACGCCGAGGTCGCCGCGCGCCACCATGACGGCGTCCGCGGCCTGCACGATCTCTTCGATGTGCGCGATCGCCGCCGCGCGCTCGAGCTTGGCGACGAGCGGAATCGGCGCGCCGTGCTGCGCCACGATCGCCCGGATCGCCTCGAGATCGCGTGCCCGGCCGACGTAGCTCGCGGCGATGTAGTCGGCGCGCTCTTCGACCGCGAAGGCCAGATCCGAAGCGTCCTTCGGCGAGATCGTGAACGGCAGCTTCGAGTCCGGCAGGTTGATCCCCTTGCGGGTCGAAACCGCGCCGCCGTGGATCACCCGCGCGGCGACCGCGCGGCCGCGCTTGGCGGTGATCTCGAGCTCGACCAGGCCGTTGTCGATGAGCACCCGCTCGCCGACCCTGAGGTGGGAGAGGAAGTCGGGGTCGTCGACCGGCAGGTCGATCCTCGGCGAGGGCTCGCCGAGCGCCACCTGCTCGCCCTGGCGGAGCAGGCGCGGTCCGCCGGCGAGCTCGCCGAGCCGGTAGCGCGGCCCCATGAGGTCGAGGAGGACGGGAATCTGCAGGCCGCGGGACTTCGCCACCTTGCGCACCAGGCGGAGGGTATGGCGATGGGAATCCTGCGTGCCGTGAGAGAGGTTGAAGCGCAGAACGTCGGCGCCGGCGGCGAGCAGCCGGAGGAGCATCCGTTCGTCGGCGGTCGCCGGTCCGAGCGTGGCGACGATCTTGGCGCGTCGTTCCATGAGAGGTTGCGGCAGCACCGCAGTCTGCGGAGGATATCCCGGTCTGCTATTTTCATGGGCATGTTCGAGGGTCTGCAGGACAAGTTCCAGGATGTTTTCCAACGGCTGAAGGGCGAGGGCCGGATCACCGAGGAGCACCTCGCCGCGGCGCTGAAGCAGATCCGCCTCGCGCTGCTCGAGGCCGACGTTCATTTCCGCGTGGTCAAGGAGTTCCTCTCCCGCGTGGAGGAGAAGGCGCTCGGCGAGAAGGTGCTGCAGAGCCTCTCCCCGGCGCAGCAGGTGATCAAGATCGTGCGCGACGAGCTCGCCGCGACCCTCGGCGGCGAGGACGCGAAGGAGCTCCGCGTCGACGGCACGCCGGCGGTCCTCCTGATGTGCGGCCTGCAGGGCTCCGGCAAGACCACCACCTGCGGCAAGCTCGCCAAGCGGTTGCTCGCCCGCGGGCGCTATCCGCTGCTCGTCGCAGCCGACCTGCAGCGCGCCGCGGCGGTCGAGCAGCTCGTCCAGGTGGGAGCCCGGGTCGACGTGCCGGTGCTGCGGCCCGAAGCCGGGGAGTCGGTCGTCGCGCTGACCAAACGCTCGTTGCGGGTGGCGCGCGAGAGCGGTCGCGACGTCGTCATCCTCGACACCGCCGGGCGCCTGCACATCGACGCCGACCTGATGGTGGAGATCGCCGAGATTGCGAAGACCGTCGATCCCGACGAGGTGCTCTACGTCGCCGATGCGATGACCGGCCAGGACGCGGTGCGCTCCGCCCAGGAGTTCGCCCGTGTCCTGCCGCTCACCGGCGTGCTGCTCACCAAGCTCGACGGCGACGCCCGGGGTGGCGCCGCCCTGTCGGTTCGCGCCGTTACCCAGGTGCCGATCCGCTACGTCGGCGTCGGCGAGAAGCCGGAAGACCTCGAGCTCTTCTCTCCGGCGCGCATGGCGTCGCGGATTCTCGGCATGGGCGATGTCCTGGCGCTGATCGAGAAGGCCCAGGAGACAGTCGACGCCAAGGAGGCGCAGCGCCTCGCGGAGCGCCTGAGCCGCAACGAGTTCACCCTCGAGGATCTGCGCGACCAACTCCGCCAGGTCAAGAAGCTGGGGTCGCTCAAGAGCGTGCTCGGCATGCTGCCGAAGATGGGACCGCTCAAGGGGCTGGGCGATGTCTCGGAGGCCGACGAGCGGCGGCTGGCGCGCACCGAGGCGATCATCAACTCGATGACCCTCGACGAGCGCCGCACGCCGGGCCTGCTCAACGCCAGCCGCAAGAAGCGGGTGGCGCGGGGCTCCGGCACTTCGGTGCAGGAGATCAATCAGCTCGTCAAGCAGTACCTGCAGATGAAGCGGATGATGAAGGGGGTCAAGTCCGGCTGGATGAAGCGGGCGTTCGGCGGCGGCGGTCTGCCCGGTGGAATCGGCGGCCCGGGCAGCGCGGGCGGCCGCGGCGGTGCGCCCGGCGGCCGCCGAAGCCGCTGATGTCGCGCGGTACGAGAGCCCGCCCGCCTGCCGGCCAGTGACCGTCAGCCCCGGCGAATCTCGCCCCGGGCCCGCGCCTGGATGAAGAACGAGTGCGGCCCCGCGCCGAGCAGGGTCAGGGCGAGGAAGAGCTCGCCGGGATGGCCGGGAATCTCCGCCGCCATGAACAGCGACCAGGTGACGCCGTCGAGGTGCCCGCCCTCGGCCCGCCCCAGGCCGGCATAGTGCGCCGGCCGGTCGCCATGAAACTGCTGCAGGTCAGGGCACTCGCAGCTGAAGGACGAGGCCGCGTCGTCGCCGTCCAGCCATCGCAGACGAAGAGACGACCGCTGCGAGCCGCCCTCGAAGACGGCGTCGAGCGCGAGGAGTCCGCGATGCCTCCGGTCGCCGAGCAGTGCCGTGACCGGACGGCGGCCGGCCTCGAGAGTCGCCCGGACGGAATACGGGCTCGGCTCGCCCTTCGCCACTCGCTCGAGGAAGAGGTCGGGATCCGCCCGCGCCAGCGCCGGCCCGGCCGCCATGGCGAGCTGCGGCGGGCTCGACCAGGGCTCGAAGCGCTCGAGCCGGCGACTCCCCGGCACAGGGCGGACGCAGACCGTGGACTCCGGCGCCAGCATCGCGGCAGCGAAAGAGAAGGAGCTGTTCGAGGCGGCGATGGCTCTGCAGCGCGAGAGCAGAAAGAAATCGGGATAGTAAGGCGCCGTGGGAATCTCGGCGTCGAGCGAACGGGCGGTCTCGTGGGCGAAGTCGCCGAGCTCCGTGCCGACGTCGACCGGCTCGTCGCTCGCCACGAACAGGACCGGTCGCTCGAGGGTGGGCCAGAGGCGCTCGAGCCACTCCCGATACCGATCGACCGGCGTCGCCAGGTAGAGGCGGTCGATCAGCGGGTGGCCCCAGGGCTGGCGAAAATCGCCGCGCCGCAGATGAAGACCGACCGGCGTGCGGCCGCCGGCGCAAAGGCGCTGCGCCGCCAGGTCGAGCCGGTGCGCGAGGGCGGGACGCGGTGCGAAGATTTCGCGAAAGAGTCGCCGCTGCCGGGCGAGCGTCGTGGTGTCGACCTGAAACCAACCCCAGATGTCGATCCCCGCGGTCGGTTCGCGGGACTCGAATCCGGCTTCGAACAGGCCGAGCTCGAGCTCGGTGACGACGCGCCGACCGGGCGTGACGGGCGGTTCGCCGCAGCCGAAGAGCTCGCCGCCGATCCACGCCGGAGTCTCGAGGGCGAGGCCGTGCCGCTCGGCGTAGAGCCGCAGGAAGCCGTACTGCAGCACCTGGTTGCCGAAGCGGCCGATCGCTCCCAGCGTCGACGAGGCGACGGTCGGCCGCCGCGAGTCGGTCACGCCGGCGTCCCGGCGTCCGAGGCGAGCTGTGCCGCCGCCGGGTCGCGAGCCGGCCGCAGGTAGAGCGCGTCCCCCCAGGTGGAGTGGTCGAAGCAGGCGGTCGCCACCCGGCGGAAGCCGCGCTCGGCGAGGAAGGCGTCGAGGTCGGGGGCGAGCGCGCAGCCTTCGTAGAGCTCGGCGAAGTTGATCTCCGAGAGCACGGCGTCGAATCCTGCCAGGGAGCCTTCGGCGCCGCGCAGCACGAGGAGCTCCGCGCCCTGGACGTCGACGACCAGCAGATTGAAGTCGGCGGCGCCACCGGGGCGCTCGGCGAGCAGGCTGTCGAGCCGCCGCGCCGGCACCGACAGCACCCCGCACTCGGCGATGTCCGGATAGACCTCGCGGTGGAGCTTGAGCGGCAGCAGGGAGCTCGATTGGTCGAAAGTCGTCAGGCGGAGGTCGGCCAGGCCGTCGATCTCGCCCAGGGCGCATTGGGCGAGCTCGACGCCGGGATCGGCCGCGAACGACGCTTGCAAGCGGGCGAAGACGGCCGGATTGGCCTCGACCAACAGTACGAACCGGAAGCCCATCCCGCGGTAGACCGGTAGCTCCTGGCCTTCGTGGGCGCCGACGTGGACCACTCCCCGGGCTTCGAGCTGGTAGCGTGCGAAGAGAGCGGCGAGGTCGAGCATGGGATGCGAAGGCGACAGAGTGACCGAAAATGGCTGCCGCTGCAAGAGTCGCGGCCCGGGGTACCGGGACGGCAGGGAAGGGTCGCGGTGGCGTCCAGGACCGTCCGGGCGGGATGTGGTATCTTTTCTCACTCGGTTTCCGCCGGCGGGAGCACCCCCGGGCGGACGGCAATCTGTTGACCCAAGACTCTGGAGGTTGAAGCACATGCTCAAGATTCGGCTCCGCCGGATGGGCGCGACGAACAAGGCCTTTTACCGGCTGATCGTTTCCGACTCGCGCAAGGCCACCTCGTCGGCCGCCCTCGAAGAGGTCGGCACCTACGATCCGCGGCAGAACCCGCCGCGCATCCTGATCGATCGCCCGCGCATCGACTACTGGGTCGGCCAGGGAGCTCTGCTCTCCGACTCGGTCAAGCAGCTCGTCGCCCGCTCCGCCAGCTGAAGTGCCAGCCGATCCGACAGCCGCCGCCGACCTGCTCGCCGTCATCCGCCTGCTGGTGGACGACCCGAAAGAGGCGCGGGTCGATACGGTCGCCCAGGGCCCGGACCGGCTGCTCGAAATCCGCGTGCAGAGCGACGACCGCGGCAAGATCATCGGCCGGCGCGGCCGGACCATCGAGGCGCTGCGGGTGCTGACCGATATCCGCGGCGAGCGGGAAGGGCAGTCGTATGAGGTCGAAGTTTCAGACGACTGAAGGCCCCGCCGGAGATCTTCCGCAGGCGGTTCTGGTCGGCACGATTCTGCGTCCCCACGGTATCAAGGGTGAGGTCACGGTCGCTCTGTGGAGCGACTATGACCGGCGTTTCGCGCCCGGCGTCGAGCTCCAGGCGACCGCGCCGGCGGCTCCGTCCAGGCCGCCTTCCACGCCGACGTCTCCCGGCCGCCGCGCTGCGGCCCATCGCGAGCGCCTGCTGCGCGTCGAGCGCGCGACACCGCACAAGGGTGGCTTGCGGGTCGCGTTCGCCGGCATCGCCGATCGCGAGGCCGCCGAGAGCCTGCGCGGCCTCGAGCTCTGGGTTCCGCTCAGCGAGGTTCCCGAGCCGCCTGCCGGCGCCTACTATGTGTTCGAGCTCATCGGCTGCCGCTGCTTCGACGAGCGCGACGGCGACATCGGCACGGTCGTCGATGTCCAGGAGGACGGCGGCGGGACGTTGCTCGAGGTGGAG
>JBGARM010000390.1:0-3201 GCA_044230215.1 Thermoanaerobaculia bacterium
GCGAAGCCGTCGAGGCTGTCGCGGATCGCCCGGTCGCCGATGGCGTGAACGTGGACCTGGAACCGCTCGCGGTCGAGCGCGACGATCACCTCGCGCAGAGCGTCCGCGCTCCAGTTCGCGATCCCCAGTCCGGTGCGGCCGCCGATGTACGGCTCGAGGAGGGCCGCCGTTCCCCCCTCGATGACGCCGTCGGCGAACAGCTTCACCGCCGTGGGGCGCACGTGCGGGGCGTGCGGCGCGGCGCGCTCGGCGAGCAGCGCCGGGATGCCGGCTACGCCGGTTTCCGGATCGAGACCCTGCGAAACGACGACGCGTAGCCCAAGGTCGCCCGCCCGGTCGAGCGCGTCATAAGCCGCGATCGACGCCGGGCCGGCGTTCGCCTCGGTCACCGCGACGATGCCGAAACCGTGGGCCTTCGCGACGGCGAGCCGGAGGCCGGCGAGCCGTTCGGCGGCGGTGGTCTCCGGCAGCAGCCTGTCGACGAGATCGGCGGCGTTCTCCCGCAGGGTACCGACCGGCGCTCCGGTCGCATCCCGTTCGATCCGCCCGCCTTCGGGATCGGGAGTCGCCGCCGTGACGCCAGCGAGCTCCAGCGCCTTCGAATTGACCCAGCTCGAGTGTCCGTCCGCCGAGCTGAGCAGCGCCGGGCGGTCGGGGAGGATGGCGTCGAGGTCGCGGCGGTCGGCGACACCGCCAGGAAACAGGGTGAGATCCCAGCCGCCGCCGACCAGCCAGGGGCGGTCGCCCAGCCGGGCGACGCACGCGCGCAGCCGCGCCAGGACCTCGTTGCGGTCGGCGCTGGCGTTGAGGTCGCACTGCGTGAGCTCGACGCCCCCCGAGACCGGATGGACGTGCCGGTCCTGGAAGCCGGGCAGAACGAAGCGCCCGCCGAGCTCGACGACCCGCGTCTGCGGGCCGATGAAGCCGGCAACGTCCCGGTCGGCGCCGACGAAGACGATCCGGTCACCGGACACGGCGATCGATTCCGCCCACGACCGGGCGGCGTCGACGGTATAGATCGCCCCGTGCCGCAGCACGAGATCGGCTGCCGGACCGGGCCCCGCCCCCGCGCGCGGGGCGGCCGCGGCCGCGGGGAAAAAAAGAAAAAGACCGGTAAATGGGGTCGTGGCGAGCGCGACGGCGGCAAGCTGCCGCAGCAGCCGCGGCGCGCAAGGCCGCCTCAGGCCTGGGCGTAGGTTCGCTTCGGCAGTCGCGGGCGCTTGGCGAAACACACCGCGGCTCCAGCCGTATTCATCTACTGGAAGCTTCTTTTCCTGAGCCTTTGCTTCCGGACTGGGGACCATCGCGATGTTGACCTTTCTCGTCTGGGTGCTGCTGTTCATCGTCTGCTGGCCGATCGCCATCCTGGCGCTCGTGCTCTATCCGCTCGTCTGGCTGGTCCTGGTGCCGTTCCGCATTCTCGGCTTCGCCGTCGGCGGGGTGCTGGCGTTCCTGAAGGGCCTGTTCTTCCTGCCGGCCCGCATGCTGGGGGTCAAGGCCTGACCGGCAGCGGCGTCGGCTCCGGCGCGCCGTGGAGCGATTCCCGGTCCGGGGCCCAGCTTTCGCCGCGCAGTTTCGCGGCCGCCCCCTCGACCGCTTCGAGGATCTTGATGTAGCCGGTGCAGCGGCAGAGATTGCCGGCGAGGGCGGCGCGGATCTCCGGGCGATCGGGGCGGGGATTCGCCGCCAGCAGGGCCTTCGCCGTCATCAGGATGCCGGGGGTGCAATAGCCGCACTGGGCCGCCCCGAGGTCGGCGAAAGCCGACTGTAGCGGATGAAGCTCGTTGCCCTGCTGCAGCCCCTCGACGGTCTCGATCGCGCGGCCCTCCATCTCGGCGGCGAGCGCCAGACAGGAGAGCACCGGCTGGCCGTCCACCAGGACCGTGCAGGTGCCGCATTCGCCGAGCTCGCAGCCGTGCTTGGTGCCGGTCAGGCCGAGCTCCTCGCGCAGGACCTCGAGCAGCGTGTGGTGGACGGCGAAGGCGACCGTGCGGCTCTCGCCGTTGACGGTCAGGGATTTCGTGACGAACTCATCGCTCAAGCTGCACCTCGACTCCTCCGGCCAAATCCTGGGCGGCTTCCCCCCGTATAGTACTTCTGAGGGGCGGTGCAGATGAAGCGATGGACCCTGTCGAGGATGGTCGCGGTGTTCGGCGGCGTGGCGCTCGCGTTCGCCCTGCTGTCGATCGTCGACATCCTCGTACCGCGGCCCTACGACGGCGTCGTGCTGGAGGCCGATCAATGGGGGACCCTCTCGGTCCGGGAGGTGGTGCCGGGGTCCGGCGCCGACCTTGCCGGCATCCTGCCGGGGGACCGGATCGTCGGCATCGACCGCACGGTGCTCTCTTCGAGCACCCAGGCCGGCAGGATCCTCGCCCGCCACGCCATCGGCGACGAGGTGCCCTACCTGCTGCGCCGCGGCGAGGGTCTCGAGGAGGTCCGCGGCGTCCATCTCGGCCGGCGGTTCATCGGCAGCGCCACCTACTTCTTCGCCTGCATCCTCGGCTTCGCCTTCTTCGGCGTCACCTTCTTCGTTTTGCGCAGGCAGCCGGAGCAGCGTGCGGCGCAGATCTTCCACCTCGTCGGGGCGCTCTTCCTGCTGTTCCTCGTCTGCCGCCTGCGCCCGGCCTCGTACGGCTGGATCGACGGTCTCGTGCTCGAGGCGGGAGCGCTGGCCCTCCTCCTGCTGCCGGCCTGCTTCCTGCACTTCTTTCTCGTCTTTCCGCGTCCCATCGCCCTCCGGCCGGCGGCGGGCGAGCCGGACTTCGCCCGCCGGCGCCGGCAGTGGCTGCTTCTCCTGGTCTCGCTCTACCTTCTGCCGCTGGTGGTCTTCGTCATCGCGCTGGTGCTGTGGAACCGGGCCGGGGTGGCGCCGCGCCTCATCACCGGGGCGCCGGAGGCGAGCTGGTGGGTCCTCGGGATCTACATGCTGGTCGGCCTCGCGACCCTGGCGCGGAACGCGCGCGCCACCAGCGACCCACGCCAGCGGCGCGGCATCGCGCTGGTCTTCGCCGGCTCGCTCTTTGGTCTGCTGCCGTTTCTGAGCCTGGCGGTCGCGCGGCCCGCCTGGCTGCACAGCGAACCGCAGGCGTTCGCTCTGCTCGGCCCGCTGGCGCTGGTGCCGCTGACCTTCGCCTTCGCCATCATCCGCTTCGGCCTGCTCGACATTCGCGTCATGGTGCGCCGAAGCCTGGTCTACTC
>JBGARM010000391.1:0-3193 GCA_044230215.1 Thermoanaerobaculia bacterium
ATGAACGATGCCTGGAGCGGCAACCTGACCCTGCGCGAACGCCTCGCCATCCACGCCGGCCGCCTCTACCGCGTCGGCGTCACCGGCGCCATGGGCCCGACCAGCGAGCGCGCCTGGAAGAGGCTTCTCGAGTCGTTCCGTTTCACCACCGGGGAGAGGCGCTAGGCTATACCTCTTCGCCATGAAGCAGGTCATTCTCGAACTCCCGGACGAAACCGCCGCTGAACTGGAACTGGCGGCTCCCGGCCGCGCGCATCCGCGAGGTCAGACGCGCGCTCGGTTTCGCCCTCGGCTGGTCCGAGCTGAAAGCGTTCTGAAGAGGACCCGATGATGCGTGCGCTCCATCCGACCCGCACTCTGCCCCGCCTGACCCGTTTCCTGGGCTGGGCGCTGGCTCTTCTCGCCGCGGGCTGTCTCCGAGTCGAGTCGAACGAGCTCACCTGGGCGAATGCCTCGATGAAGGCGCTCGAGCAGGGACGTTGCGTGGAATCGCAGCAGGCGTTGGAGCCGGTGAGCCCGAAGGATCGTCAGGACATCTGGTACGAGCTGGCGGCGGCCACGGCGAGGTCCTGCCGCGTCGAGGGGAACGGTTCGGGAGTCTTCGAATGGGGCCTCGCTGCCCTGTTGGAGAATGAGAACCGCTCCCCTCTCGACCCGCGACGGAAGCTCCGAACCGCGAAGCTGCTCGAAGAAGGCGGCGACTCGGCGGCTGCCGCCAACAAGTACAAGGAAGCACAATCCCTCGCGGAGGAGCTCCTGCGGACCAGTGTCGATGCCGACCTCCGTGCTGGAGCCCAGCGCGTGCTCAACGAGATTTCGGCGAGATAGAAGTACTCGATATTCTCGACCGCCGCTTTCCAGCCGGCCGACGTTTCGTTCACCCGCAAGTCGATCCAATGCGGGACCGGTGGCTGTCCAGGACCCTCGATCCGCATCACTCCGAGTGGAACTCCGAGCTCATCGCACTGAGATTCGATACTGGCCGGCTGCAGAGAGGTCCGTATCTGCCGGACTGACTGCCGCGGGAATCGGCCAACGATCAAGGCGAGGCTGACCCGGAAGCCCGCTGCCGCAGGACCTCCAGGTTGTGGCGCGCGAAGCGGTTCTCGGGGTTGAGCTCGAGGGCGCGGGTGAGCTCGCGTTCGGCGCCAGGGAGATCGCCCAGCGCCAGCAACGCACCTCCGAGGTCGGCGTGGGCGTCGTCGGAGTCGGGGGCGAGGGCGACGGCGCGTTCGAAGCAAGTCTTCGCGGTCGCGAAGTCGCCGGCGCGGGCGGCGAGGGTGCCGAGGTTCAAGGTGGCGGAGAGGTTCTTCGGGTCGGCGGCGAGCGTGCGTTCGTAGTGCGCGGCGGCCTCGGCGCGATCGCCGCGCTCTTCGGCCAGGCGGCCGAGGTTGAACTCGACGAGGTCCGTTCGCGCGGCGTAGCCGGGCACGTGCGGCACCAACCAGAGGATCGCCACGCCGGCCCACATCGCGCCGCTCTTGCGCCGCTCGCCCAGGCTGAAGGCTTCGGCCGCGCGCGCGAGCGGGATCGCCGCGAGCAGCAGCAGCCCCGGCACCGCCGGCAGGCGGTAGCGCGAGAAGACGAAGAAGGCGACCACCGAGAGCATCCAGCCGAGCTCGAACGCGAGCACCGGCGCCCAGACCGCAAGCCGCCGGCGTTCGAGCAGCAACCCCCAGAGCGCCAGCAGCGCCGCCGCGCTCCATTCGAGCAACGGCAGAGCCAACGGTCGCGACTGCGTCTTCATCCAGTAGTAATCCACCGCGTCCGGCCATTCGTAGCCGTCCCAGTAGAGCCCGAGCTTGGCGAACTGCAGGCGGACGAAAGCCCCCGGCTCGGCGCGCGCCCACGACAGCGCGCGACGAAACCAGTAGCCCGACACCTCACCCGCCGCCAGCGGATGCCCGACCGCCTGCTCGGCGAGAATTCGCGCCCCCGCGCGCTCGTACCCCGGCACCTGCTGGCCGGGTACGAGCGGCCGATAGGTCCCGTCCGCCAGAGGATTGTTGCCAATCCAGAAGTTCACCCCGCCCTGCGACGTCGTCGGCAGAAAGCCGCCGCCGAGGGCAGCATTGCGAGAAGCCACAACTGAGAGCGGCAACGCCAACCCAAGCAACAACAGACCACACCGCCGCACCGCCGACATCCACTCTTTACCGGTCTTTTCGCGCCACGTGAGCCAGAGCAGGAACGGCACGACCAGCAACATGTTCTCGCGCAACAGCGCGAGGAACGCGCAAACAAGCCCGACCGCGAACCAAGGCGAAAGCCGATCGCTCGAACGTGCTTTCAACACGAGCATGAGAAGCAGACAGACCGCCGAAACCGCGAAGCTCTCCTTCATGAGCTGCGCGTCGTAGAACCAGAACGGCGTGTAGAGGGCGAAGAGAAAGCCGGTTGCGCCTGCGGCGCGGGGGCCGGCGAGTGCCTCGGCGGCGCGAACCAGAGCCCAGCAGCCGACGACGGCGACGGCGATCTGCAGCAGGTAGACCGCGAGCGGCGCCGGAGCGAAGAGACGATAGACGACCGCGACGATGTACGGATAGAGCGGAGCCTGGAAGAACGGCGCGCTCCCCAGCCAGTCGCCGGCGGCGATCACCCGCGCCCAGCGGTCGTACTCCTGGCTGTCGAGCGCCAGCTGGCCGACGAACGGCGCGTCGCGGACGGCGAGAAGGGGCGCCAGCCGCAGCGCCGCCGTCGCCGAGAGCAGCGCGAACAGCGTCCTCCGGGAGAGCATCAGCCGCGGCTGGCGAAGAAGCTGCGGATCGCCTCGCTGGCGCGCAGCACTTCGTTCTCTTCGAGCTCCGGGAACATCGGCAGGCAGAGGACCTCCGTCCCCGCCTTCTCGGCGTGCGGCAGCGACGGCGGCACCGGCAGGAGCTCGGCCATCGCCTTCTGCTGGTGCAGCGCGGACGGATAGTGCACCGCCGAGCCGACCCCCTCACCCTTGAGATATTCCTGCAGCGCGTCGCGCCGTGCGGTGGCGACGGTCATCTGGTGGTAGACGACCTCGTCCGCCGGATCGTCGGGCGGGAAGCGCAGATCGCCGACGCCGGCGAGCGCCTCCTGATAGAGCGCGGCGAGCTTGCGTCGATAGGCGTTGTCGGCGTCGAGGAGCGGCAGCTTGCAGTTGAGCACCGCCGCCTGCAGGCTGTCGAGGCGGCTGTTGGTGCCGATCTCGATGTGGGTGTAG
>JBGARM010000392.1:0-3186 GCA_044230215.1 Thermoanaerobaculia bacterium
AACCAGCACCTTGCGCGCGCTCGCGCATCTGGTCACCTCCCAGCAAGGCACACCCAGGCAGGTGTATGCCGTGCACGCCGGTGCCCTGGCCGACCTCGCCGCGCTGCCACTCTGCGGGGCCAGCGTTGCCGCCACGGACGTCGCCCGCGTGGACCGCCTGCTGGACGTGCTGCGCACCGCGTCGTCCGGCCCGCTGCGACGGTTGCTGCTTGTCGACGACTGGGAACGGGTCATCGACCAGATCGCGCACCGGGACTCGGTCCGGATCGGGCCGCAGCCGGACCGTTCTCCAGGTCATCGCCAGGGCGTCGAAGACCAGCAGCCGGCCGACCAGGGGATCGCCGATCCCGCAGATCAGCTTGACCGCCTCGGTGGCCATCACCGATCCGATCGCGGCGCAGAGCACCCCGAGGACGCCGCCCTCGGCGCACGACGGCACCGCGCCGGGCGGCGGCGGCTCGGGGAACAGGCAGCGGTAGCAAGGTCCGCGGCCGCGCGCGAAGACCGACGCCTGGCCCTCGAAGCGGAAGATCGAGCCGTAGACATAGGGGCGGCCGGCGAAGAAACTGGCGTCGTGCACGAGGTAGCGGGTCGGGAAGTTGTCCGTGCCGTCGACCACGACATCGTAGCCGGCGACGAGCTCGCTGACGTTGTCCTTGCCGACGCGCTCCTCGTGCAGCTCCAGCGCGAGCTTCGAGTTGGCCGCCCGTAACCGCTCCGCCGCCGCTTCGAGCTTGCGCCGCCCGACGTCCGCTTCGCCGTAGAGCACCTGGCGCTGCAGGTTCGATCGATCGACGAGGTCGAAATCCACCAGCCCCAGGCGGCCGACGCCGGCCGCTGCGAGGTAGAGCGCCGCCGGCGACCCCAGACCGCCCATGCCGACGAGCAACACACTCCCTGCCGCCAGGCGCTCCTGGCCGGCGATGCCGACCTCGGGCAGCGACAGGTGCCGGGCGTAGCGGCGCAGTTCTTCCGTGCCGAGCGGGCTCATCAGCGGGATGCTACCGCGACGCCCGTCCGGGAGCACCGGCGGGCGCGAACGCGTTAGGATCGGCACACCGATGCTCCATGCGCTCGCCAGTCCCACCTTCATCCTGCTCGGCTGCGCCGTCGTCCTCCTGCTCCTCCTGGTCGTCAGCTTCGCTTCGCGGCCGCGAGTCTTCAGTCAGTATCTGCGCGCGATGACCGGCATTCGCGTGACACCGCGCGAGATCCGCCGCATCTTCAAGCAGCGCGGCCGCACCGGAGTGCGCGAGCTTTTCCTCGAGCTGCTGATTCGCGAAGACCTGCGCGAAGACGGCGTCGCGCATCCCGAAGCCAAGGCTGCGCGGCCGGTCTCCTTCGACATCGACGCCGCGAGAAAGCAGTAGCTTGCGGTCGCTTCCGTCCGTCTCCTACGACGAGGTGGCGAAGGAGCTGCCGCTCCTCGTCGCGACCAAGCCGGCCTGGGCCGAGCTCGCGGCGGCGAATCTGCCCGTCTTTCTCGCCGACCACGCCGTCTGCGAGCAGCAGGTGGCGCTCTATGCGCTGTCGCTCGCCGGCTGGTATCCGGACGACTTCGAGCTCGTGGAAGCGGCGGCGAACCTGGCCGCCGAGGAGATCCAGCATTTCCGCCGCGTCGTGGCGATCCTCAACCGCCGCGGCTTGCCGACCGGCGGGCGGCGGGTCAACCGCTGGGTGAAAGCGCTGCGCGCCCACATCGCAGAGCGCCAAGGTCCCTGGACGAAGGTCGATCGGCTGCTCTTCGGCGCGATCGTCGAGGCGAGGAGCTGCGAGCGCTTCACTCGCCTGCTGGGGGTCCTGCAGGACAGCGATCCGGAAGTCGCCCGGCTCCTCGGTGATCTCGGTCCCGCCGAGAAGCGCCACTGGCAGCTGTTCTTTCGGCTCGCCGGCCGCGAAGTCGAGGCCGAGGCGCTCGCCCTGCGTTTCCGCGGCTGGCTCGAGCTCGACCGCGACCTGGCGCTCGCCGCCGGCGTCCTGCCGACCGTCCATGGCTGAAGGCCAGCCGGCTGCGGAACATCGCCTCAGTCGTCTCCTCCCCTGGGGCGCGCTGGCGGCCGTTCTGATCGCCGCCTGGTTGCCTCTCGCGGTGCCGGAGCCCGTGGCCGGCCACAGCGCCATGGCGGATCGCGTGCGGGCGGCGGCGATCCACGCCGCCGTCGCCGGCGGCGATCTCCTGCCGGCCTGGCTTCCCGACCTCTACGACCGCCACGGCACGCCGTTGCCGA
This sequence comes from Thermoanaerobaculia bacterium, assembly GCA_044230215.1. GTDB lineage: Bacteria > Acidobacteriota > Thermoanaerobaculia > Multivoradales > JAGPDF01 > JAGPDF01. Next base: position 2,229 of record JBGARM010000392.1, read on the forward strand.
GCTTCTACGCGCCGCTGTCCTATGGCGTGGTCGAGGTGCTGAGGATCGCGACCGGCTCGCCGGAGGCGGCCTTCAAGCTCGCCTACCTCGCCTTCTGGATCCTCGGCACTGCCGGCGCCGCCGTGGCGGCACGGCTGCGCTTCGGCGCGGAGGCCGCAATTCCGGCCGGCGCGGCTTTCGCGCTCGCCCCCTACACCCTCGTCGACGTCTACGTGCGCGGAGGGATCGCCGAGTTCGCGGCCCTGGCGTCTTCGGCCATCCCGGCGCTCGCCGGCGCCGCCGCGATCGTGCTCCTGCTCGTCCTGACGCACAACATCACAGCGCTCGTCGCGGTGCCTGCGCTCGCGCTGCTCGCGCTGTTCGGCCCGGCGCGGACGCGATGGCACGCGCTCACCGGCATCGCGCTGGGGCTCGGCCTGTCGGCCTTCTACTGGCTGCCGGCCCTGGTCGACAAGGAGTACCTCTGGTCCGACACCAGCCTCACCGCCGGGTTCTTCGACTATCGGCGGCACTTCGTCGCGCCCGTCAATCTGCTCCCCGGAAGGACGAGTCTGCAGTTCACGGTCGGTCCGTCCTCCGGTCTGCCCTTCCGTTTCGGCGAGCTGCTGGTCCTGCCGGCGATCGCCGCGTTCCTGCTTGCGGCTTCCAGGCGCGTGCGCGGTCGCATGGACGCGCTGCCTCTCGCTGCGGGAACGGTCGCTGCGCTGGTGCTGACCAGCGCCTGGTCGGAGCCGGTCTGGCGCATGCTGCCGCTGGCGCCCTTCGTCCAGTTCCCGTTTCGCTTCTTCCTCTTCGCCACCGCCCTCGCAGCCCCCCTGGTCGGCTGGCTGGTCGTGCAGGCGCCGGGCCACTGGCGCCCGCTCCTCGCCGCGCTGGTCGCCGCGGTCGCCCTCTGGCTCGCTCAGCCCTGGCTCGCCGCGCGCTACTGTTTCTTCGACCGCGCAACCGCGGTTCCGGT
>JBGARM010000393.1:0-3157 GCA_044230215.1 Thermoanaerobaculia bacterium
CGATGCGGAAGGAGACGACGAATTCGCCGCCGTCGCGCAGGTCGTAGTGCTTGGTGAGCTCGGTCGTGCCGCGGAGCGTCGCGCCCGGCGCGAGCGTCAAGAAGTCGCCCGGGCCGGGGGCGGCGCGCTTCACCAGGCGGCCGCGATAGGCGACCGGCTCGCCGTCGCGCGTCACCACGAAGAGGTTCGCCTCCAGGCGCTCACCGGGCACCAGCCAGCGCGGCACGAGCACGGTCTGCGTCGAGTTGTTGACCAGCGTCACCGTCGCGACGAGGTCGTCGTCCGCCCCGAGCCACTGCGAGCCGAGCTCGAGCTCGGCGGAGAGCCCCTCCGCCCGGACGGGAGCGGAGACGAGCACGACGATCGCGACAAACCACAGAACCTTGCGCATGGCGTTTCTTCCCCGGGTGTAGGTTTCCGGGACTCTACACCCGGGAGACTTCGTCTGGCCGCTCGGCGGGGCTTCAGGCGCACCCTCCTGCCGCGTCGCGCCGCACGCCAGCTGCCCGCCGTGCAGCAGGGCGTGGCCGCAGGCTTTTCAGGCAGCTGCGCCCGATGTAGGCTCCCCCGCCTCGGACGGAAGATCGCAGCGGCCCGCGGGCCCGAGGAGGTCTCTCGATGCGCTTCGCCCTCGCTATTTTCTGCTTCTCGGCAGGAGTCGCCGCTCTCCGGGCCGACTCCACACCCCTGCCGATCGGTGCCGATTTTCAGATCAACAGCTATACGACGAACTCTCAGCGATATCCCGCGGTCACGACGGACGCCGACGGCAACTTCGTCGTCGTCTGGGACAGCTACGGCAGCTCTGGCGCCGGCGGCTGGAGCGCGCAGGGCCAGCGCTTTTCCGGCGCCGGAGTGCCGCTGGGCGCCCAATTTCAGGTCAACAGTCTCACCCCAATTTCAGAGGCCTATACCGCAATCGCCACCGGCGCCGACGGCGACTTCGTCGTTGTCTGGAGCGGTTTCACCTCGACTGGCGACTTCCTCACTCGCAACGTTCTGGCGCAACGTTGGTCCGCTACGGGAGTACCTCAGGGCGCCCTGTTCAGGGTCAACACCTACACCCCGAACATTCAATCCCTTCCCGCGATCGCGGCCGACGCCGACGGCGACTTCGTCGTCGTCTGGCAGAGTAACGGCTCGAGCGGCGGCGACACCTCCGGATACAGCGTCCAGGGGCAGCGTTACTCCGCCGCGGGAGCGCCCCAGGGCGCGCAGTTCCAGGTCAACAGCTACACCTCGGGCGGCCAGGACGTTCCCGCGATCGCCGCCGACGCCGGCGGCAACTTCGTCGTGGTCTGGGAAAGCACCGGCTCGAGTGGCGGCGACACCTCGCTGGACAGTGTCCAGGCGCAGCGCTACTCCGCCGCGGGGGTGCCTCAGGGTTCCCAGTTTCAGGTCAACGGCTACACGACGAGCTCTCAGCGCCAGCCCGCAGTCGCCAGCGACGCCGCGGGCTCCTTCGTCGTGGTCTGGTCCAGCAACGGCGCGAGCGGCGGCGACACGGAAGGCTACAGCGTCCAGGCGCAGCGCTACTCCCCGGCGGGAACGCCGCAGGGCACCCAGTTCCAGGTCAACAGCTACACCACCTACGGCCAGCACGAGCCGGCCATCTCCACCGACGCTGATGGCGACTTCATCGTCGTCTGGCGGAGCGACATCTCGAGCGCCGGTGACCCCTCCGACGTGAGCATCGAAGGACAGCGCTTCTCCGCGGCGGGAGCACCCCTGGGCGCCCAGTTCCAGGTCAACAGCGACACCCTGGGGCTGCAATTCCATCCCGCGATCGCCACCGACGCCAACGGCGACTTCGTCGTCGTCTGGGACAGCGACACCTCGACCGGCGGTGACACCGACAGCCAGAGCATTCAGGGTCGGCGCTTCCGGGTGACCGGCGATCTGCAGGGGAGAGTCTTCCTCGACCGCGACGCCGACGGCATCCAGGACGGCGGCGAGCCCGGGGTCGCCGGAATCGCCGTCGAGCTCTACGACGAGACGGCTACCCTTCGACGCACGGCGGTGACCAACAACTCCGGCGGCTATTCTCTGAAGCCCAAGGACGGGAGCTGGACGGCGAAATTCGTCCTGCCGTCGAACGGCTTCCACTTCACCACCCAGAACGCGGGCGGCGACGACACACTCGACAGCGACGCCGATCCCACGACCGGCGAGACCGAGCCGTTCTCCATCTCGATTGCCGTTCTCGACGACACGGTCGACGCGGGCTTCCTGCCCCTGATCTTCGCCGACGGTTTCGAGACCGGCGCGACCGCCGCCTGGTCGGCGACCGCCCCCTAGACACAACCGCCCTGCCCAGCACGGCGCCCTCTCGCCTCTCTTTGAGAGCATGGGGGACAGTCCCCATTTCTGGAGGTTGCATCCCTGGCTGACTTCCAGCATCCTTCGCGCATCCCAGGGCGGTGGAGAGCCCTCCATCTCCTCCCGATGTTCGCCGGAGGCTTCTCCCACCGTGCACCGTCCGATCTGCATGATCGCCGAATCGCTCGATCGCCGCCGCGGCGGGGCGGAGAGTCATCTGGCGGATCTCGCGCAGTCGTTCGTGCGGGCGGGGCACCCGGTGCGCGCTTTCCTGCGCCGGCCCGGCGGCTGTCCCGCGTCGGTCGATGCCGAGGTCGTGCCGGCCTGGATCGGGAGTGGCGCGCTCGGCGAGCGGCGTTTCGCCAGCATCGTCCAGCGTCGCCTCGCGGGGACGCGCGGCATCGTCTTCTCGACCCTGCCGCTGTGTCTCCCGGAGGTGACCCACTACTTCTCTCCCGGGAGCCTCTACCGCAGCGGCTTCGAGACCGAACGCGCCTCGTTCGACCCCGGCCTGCGGCGGCGGCTCTACCGCCTGGGCAATCGCCTCAACCTCCAGCGCCGGCGGTGGGTGGCGGAGCAGGAGCGCCTGCTCTCCCGTCCGGCTCCGCTCGGCGTCCTCACCCTGTCCGCCGCCGCGCGCCGCCAGATGCTGCAGCTCTTTCCTCTCGCCCCCGAGAGGGTGGTGACGATTCCGTCGGGCGTGGACCTGCGGGAGTTTCGCCCCGGTCCGGTTCCGGCCCCGCGTGCGGAGAGACTCCGGCTGCTCTTCGTCGGGCACAACTTCCGCCTCAAGGGCCTGCACTGTCTCCTGCGCGCCCTGAGCAGCGCCGGGCGCGAC
>JBGARM010000394.1:0-3154 GCA_044230215.1 Thermoanaerobaculia bacterium
GACGACGCCCGGCGCCGCCGTGCGCAAGAGCTTCACGTCCTGGTCCGCGGGCAGTCCCTGGCCGGCGGGCTTCCAGCTCTTGCCGCCGTCGACCGTTTTCCAGACCGCCTGCCCGGGAGTGTCGTTCGACCACGAGCCGGCGTAGAGGATCTTCGGATTCCCCGGATCCTGCGCGAGACTCCGGAACTCGGCCGAGGCGAGGTTGCCCTTCATCAGATCGCGCATCGACGGCTCCTTCTTCTCGAGCGCGCGGAAGCTCTTGCCGCCGTCGCTCGACCGCCAGGCGCTCGCGCCGTCGAAGGCCCAGATCGCCTCCGGAGTGGCGCGCTCGAAGAGCAGGCCGTCGAGCTCGACCTCGTCGCCGTCGTCCTCGAACGGCTCGGCTTTCTCCAACCAGCTGCCATCGGCATCGCGCCGGAAGAGGCCGGTTCCCGTCTGCGCAAAGAGCACGCCAGATCCCGGAGCAGCGTAGAGCTTTTCGACCCAGGCGGCGGCGAGGCCGGCGCTCGACGGCTGCCAGCTCGCGCCACCATCGCTGCTGCGATAGATTCCGCCGCCGCCGCCCGCGGCGAGCAACTGCTGCGGGTCGGACGAATCGAAGGCGACAGCCTGTATCAGGTACCGCCCGCTGTCGCGGTCGGAGCGCTGCCAGGTGGCGCCAGCGTCGAGCGAGCGGAACAGGCCCTTCTCGGTCGCCGCCCAGAGGTGACTCGAGCTTCCGGGCTCGAACCGCAGAGTGTAGATGTCGTCGGTCCCGCCGAGCGGCGTAGTGAGCGCCGTGAAGTTGGCGCCGCGATCGACGCTCTTCCACAGCTGGTGGAAGCCGCTGACGACGTAGACCGTCGCCGGGCTTGCCGGGTCGACGAGAATGGCGTGGACCGCGGGCTCGAGCCCCTTGCCGACCGGCTTCCAGCTCTTGCCGCCGTCGTCGCTCCGCGAGAGGTGCGCGGCGCCGCTCTCGTGGCCGCCGTGGCCGCCGGCGTAGACGACGTCCGGGTTCTTCGGGTCGACCGCCATCGCGTAGACGTCCTGGTTGGCGACCCGGAAGTCGGTCCAGCTCTTGCCGCCGTCGCGGCTGCGGTAGTGGAGATTCGTCGACGGCACCCAGATGTCGGCCGGCCGCGACGGCGCGAAAGCGATGCGGTAACCGACCGGATGGAGCGTCGCGAGCTGGCCGGAGTAGCTGTCGGTGACGACGTTCCAGGTCGCGCCCTGGTCGCGCGAGCGCCAGAGAGCGGGGTTGCCGGGGTTGTCGACTCCGGCCCAGAGCGTGCCGGCAGTGCCCGGGTCGACCTCGATCCACTTCAGGCTGCTCGACGTCTTCGGCCGGCCCGCCCAGGTCCAGCTGCGGCCGCCATCGGCGCTGCGGAAGACGCCGCCGTTCGCGGTGGCAGCGTAGGCGAGGCCCTTCGTGCGCCCGTCGAAAGCGACGTCGACCACGGTGCCGCCGAACGGACCGTCGGAGCGCCAGGCGGCTGCTTCGGTGGCGGAGGCCAGTGACGGCAGATTGGCGGACGAGACAACTGCGGCGAGAGCGAGCGCGGCGGCGTGGCGGAAGTCCAACGGCGAGATCATGGCGGCTCCTGGGAAGGGTAGGCCCCTGTCCGATTCACGCTATCCGACGTCGAGCGGGGACACGATAGGAGGACACGACAAGAGGACACGATCGAGGGAAACGGCTGCCCATGTGTCCTCGTGCTCCTTTGCTGGGTGCCAGGCGATTTTCGGCGAAGCTTCGGTGGTGGGGTCACTCCGGCACTCGGGGAGATGGGGCCGGCGTCTAGTGAAGCTGGCCACCGACCCCATCTCCCCGAGCGCCGGAGCGCCCCCGCGAAGCGCGGCCAGAAGCCTCTTCGCTCTCCACTGTAACGACGAGGGGCGGCTGGACCGGCCACGCTACGCGTGTCACCCATAGGCGCGGAGCGCGCCTCCTCAGCGCGAGCACCTATGGGAAGCGGGCCGGACAGGACGCCGAGCAAGTGCCTCGGAGGGCAACAAAGTGTCTCTCCTTCGTGTCCTTCGATCGTGTCACCGATCGTCGGAGGACGGCCTCTGGGCCCTCCTACTTCTGCGTCGAGAGCTCGGGTCTCAGGACGTAGATGGTCGTGTCCATCGATTCGACCGCGTCGTCGACTTTCTGCAGCAGCGCCTGCGCGGCCGCGGCGGAACCGGCACCCTTCGCCAGGACCTCCATGAAGCCCGGCTGCGGGCCCTCCATGGCGGCATAGCTCGTGTAAGGGAAGGCGAGCTTGAAGGCGCCGCTGCCGCTGATCTCGCGCGCGACGGCGTAGCTGCCCGTCCAGCCGCCGGCCTGAAGCGCCTGGTGGATCGCCGCCGAGGCCGCGAGGATCGCGTCGTTGGCTCCCGCCTTCACCTTGTGGGTCTGGACCTGAATGTAGCGGTAGTCGGGGCCGTCTACCCAGTGCGAGTTCTCGTACACCTCCTCTTCGATCGAGTGCTCGTAGTGCTCGAGATGCGGCGACACGTCGCGGTTGAACGCTTCGCTGGCCTTGTTTGCCGCCTCCCACGCCTGCTGGGCGTCGAAATCGGCCCAGTGGCGCTGACCGGCGCGGAAGACGTAACGCGCGAGATCGGTGCCGACCGTCGGCTGGTAGGCCTCCCACATCCAGCCCTCGCCCGCCTGCTTGCGCCAGGCGAGGTGGCTCTTCATCGCCGCTTCGAACTGGGCTTCGTGCCCTGCTTTCGGCCGGAAGGTCCAGAAGTCGGCGAGCTTGCCGGGACTGGCAGGGGCGGCGGCTGTAGCGGCCGGCGCTGCGGCCGCCTTCTTCGGCGGCTCTGCGGCCCGGCTCGCGGCGGCGAGCCCAAATGCACCGATGAGACAGGCGGCGACGAACGATGTGCGCATCCTCATGAGAGCTCCCCCTCGTGCAAGAGTTCCGGCGACCGGGCGCCGGAACAGCTGATCGACCGGCAGTTGCCTGCCGGGGATTCGAGACACGGGCTGCCAGAACTTGGAGGGATCCTACGCCCAAGCTGTGTCTTCGGGAGTCCGACCGGAAAGGTGCACTGGAAAGGTGCCTGCTGTGCCGAGTGCCAGCCGATTTTCGGCGAAGCGTCGGTGGTCGGGTCACTCCGGGACTCGGGGAGATGGGGCCGGCGTCTAGTGAAGCTGGCCACCGACCCCATCTCCCCG
>JBGARM010000395.1:0-3144 GCA_044230215.1 Thermoanaerobaculia bacterium
TCGCCTCCGGACTGGCGATCGGGGGCTGCGTTTCTTCCACCGACATCGACGCTCTCCACGACCAGATCGCCGAGGTCCAGCGCCAGGCAGTTCTTCTGCAGCAGCAGGGCTCGAGCAAGCAGGAGGTGGCGCAGCTCGAGGCCACCATCCAGCGGCAGACCGAGGCGCTGCTCAAGGCGGACGCGGACATGCGGCTGGACATCAACAGCCTCTCGGCGCAGATCGCCCAGTTGCAGGACAAGCTCGAGGACACCAACTACCGTCTGGCCCAGGTGTCGCAGCAGATCGCCGCGACCAACCAGGACCTCAAGGCCTCGCGCTCCGCGCCGGCTGTCCCCGGAGCCCCCGGCGACGCCGCCACGGCTGCGGCCGCCGCCGGTACCGCGACGGATCCGGAGACGCTCTACCAGACCTCCTACAGCGACTACCTGCGCGGCAACTACGATCTCGCCATGCTCGGGTTCAAGCAGTACCTCGAGGCCTTTCCCGAGACCGATCTGGCCGACAACGCGATCTACTGGATCGGTGAGTGCTTCTACCGTCAGCAGAAGTACGTCGATGCGATCGCCGAGTACGACCGCGTTCTGAAGCAGTTTCCGCGCAGCGACAAGACCGCCAGCGCGCTGCTGAAGAAGGGCTTCTCCCTGCTCGAGCAGGGGCAGCGCAAAGAGGGCATCGTCCAGCTCCAGAGTGTCGCCAAGAGCTTCCCCTCCTCGGACGAAGCGAACCTGGCGAAGCAACGGCTGCAGAGCCTCGGCGTTGATCCGGGAGGCCGGAAGTAGTAGAATTACTTTTTGCCCGGGTCGGGCCCACTCTGGATCGAAGCGAAAGGATTCACAATGGCGAACACCAAGTCGGCCAAGAAGCGCGCCGAGAAGTCTGCAGCCCAGCGGATCAAGAACCGCACGATGCGTTCCCGCATGCGCACCGCCGTCAAGAAGCTCCGCGCGGCAGTCGCCTCCGGCGACGAGAAGAAGGCCCAGGAGCTTCTTCCGATCACCATCAAGGTGGTCGACTCGTCCGCCCAGAAGGGCATCATCCATCGCAACACCGCGGCGCGGACCAAGTCCCGCCTGGTGGCTGCGCTGCGCAAGGCGCAGTAGAACTCCCCCGCCGCACGACCTTCCAAGAGCCACGGCAACGCACTGCAGGCGCCTCCAGGATTTCCTGGAAGCGCTCGGCGTTGCCTTTGCCCTTCCCGTCCCTTAGAAACCTTCGAGCAGGTCGGTAACCAGGCTCTCCGCGAAGTCCTTGGCCGTCGCCTCGATCGCGGGGGTCTCGCGGTCCTGGAAACCGAGCTCGGAGGCCTTGACCTCGTAGCTGCTGCGGAACAGGTAGTTGTCGTTCTTGTAGAGCACCTTCTCCGGCGCCACCTGCTTGAGCTCCACGCTGACCACGATGGCGATTTCGTACTCGGTCGCGCGGCCTTCGGCATCGAAGGTCACCGGGCTCAGAGTGAACGAGCCGACCTTGCCGGACAGCACCGCGTCGGCGCCCTCCGCCGCGTTCAGGAGCTCGAAGCGATGGCGGTTGACCAGCTCGCTGTTGAGCGCCCGGGTGAGGATCTGGTCCACCTGGCTGCGCGGAGTGCCGTTCTCGAGCGGCACGAGCTGCACCCGGCGGACCTCGGGCGGCAGATTCGAGCCCCTGCCGACGAGCGCGTAGCCGCATCCGGCGAGGGTGACGACGCAAATCGACAGGGCAAAGATCGCAAAACGCTTCATGCCGGAATATCCTTTCGAGTGACCAGATTCACCAGCCGTCCGGGAACGAAGACGAACTTCTCAATTGCCCTGCCCGCGAGGTGCTCCCGCACTCTGGGACTGTCGAGCACCGCCTTCCTGACCTCGGCTTCGCGCCAGGAGCTCTCCACTTCGACGCGGTCGCGGAGCTTGCCATCGACCTGCACGACGAGCAGAAACTGCTGGCGCTCGAGCTTGGCGAGGTCGAGCTGCGGCCAATCGGTGTCGAGCAGCGACTCTCCGTGTCCGCGCAGCTCCCACAGTTCTTCGGTGATGTGCGGCGCCATCGGATGAAGCAGCTGCACGAGAGTGTCGAGCGCCGCCTCGCAACAGATCTTCGAGGCCGTCTTGTCCTCGACCGCGCGCGTCAGGCCGTTGAGGAACTCCATCAGCGCGGCGACGGCGGTGTTGAACTTGAAGCGGTCCAGATCCCGCGTGACGCGCTGGATCGTGACGTGCCGCAGGCGCTCGAGCGCCTCGTCGGACGGCGCCGTCGGCGGACACTCGCCCAGGCGCTCTGCCACCCGCCAGATGCGATTGAGAAAGCGGTAGGCCCCGGAAACCGCCTCGTCGCTCCACTCCACCTCGTCCTCGGGCGGACCGAGGAACAGGGTGTAAACCCTCTCGGTGTCGGCGCCCATCTCGTCGATCAGCGGATCGGGAGAGATCGCATTGCCTTTCGACTTCGACATCTTCTCCACCCGCCCGGTCTTCTCGGCGTAGCGGGTGATCATCCCCTGGTTGAACAGGTTGGTGAACGGCTCCTCGAACGGAACGAGGCCCATGTCGTGGAGCACCCGGCAGATGAAACGGGCGTACAGCAGGTGCAGGATCGCGTGCTCGATGCCGCCGATGTACTGATCGACGGGCGCCCAGCGCGCCGCCGTCTCGGCATCGAAGATGCGCTGCGAATCACGCGGCGATAGATAGCGCAGGTAGTACCAGGAGCTGTCGACGAAGGTGTCCATCGTGTCCGTCTCGCGCCGGCCCAGCTTCTTGCAGCGCGGACAGGTCGTGTCGACGAACGCCGCGCAGCGCGACAGCGGATTGCCTTCGCGGCCGGTGAACTCGACCTCGTAAGGCAGCTCTATGGGCAGGTCGCTCTCCGGCACCGGAACGACGCCGCAGCCGTCGCAATAGACGACCGGGATCGGCGTCCCCCAGTAGCGCTGGCGCGAGATCAGCCAGTCGCGCACCCGGAAGGTCACCTTGGCGCGGCCCCATCCCCCCTTCTCCATCCAGGCGATGAAGCGTTCGATCGTGCCGGGCCCGCTCTCGAGACCGTCGAATTCGCCGCAACCGCGGATCCGGCCTTCGTGAAGAATCGGTTCCGTCAATTCTTCCGTCGCGGACGAGCTCTCCGGATGGTAGACGAGACGCACCGGGAGCCCCTCCTGCCGGG
>JBGARM010000396.1:0-3139 GCA_044230215.1 Thermoanaerobaculia bacterium
AAGCCGAAGAAAGGACCGAGGCGCTCTCCCGGATGCGCGATCGGATCGGCCCCGAGCTCGGCGAGAAGGGCGACGTGGCTCGCCGCCCAGCGTGCGCCGCTGAGAGCTTGCGGCGGGTCGGCGGGGAAGCGGCGTGCCCCTTCGTCGTGGGCCTCGGCGAGGACCGTGCTGAGCTCCGCCGCTCGGCCGGCGAGCGCCGACCGGCAGGCGCGGTCGAGGGCCGACGGCAACGCCGGCTCGGGAGCCGGGAGCGCGTCGCCGAGCCGGCCGGTGCGGCGGAGCTCGTCGAGGAAGGACGACGGCGAGAGGGGCTTTCCCTCTTCGTCCACCTGCGCGACGACGAGGTCGATCTCGGGCGCCGCGCCCAGGAGCTGGGCGAAGAGGAAGCGCTCCTCGTCGTGGCCCTCGCTCTTGACTGGCAGATCGGGGAGGAGGTCGCGCAGGCGCAAGCGCAGGTTGTCGGGGAGGAAAGGATCGGCGCGCACCGCGCGCGGAAAGCGGTCGCGGTTCATTCCGCCGAGAACGATCCGGCTGAAAGTGCGTCCGCGCGCCTCGGTCACCGACAGCAGGGCGGCGCCGCCGCCGACCCCACCGAGTCCCGCCTTCCCGACCGCAGCCCAGGCACCGCGCAGCAGCAGGGCAGCCTCGGCGGCGGTGACCTCGAGCTGCGCCGGGCCGCTGTGCGCCGCTTCGGCGAGCTCGGCGAGCGGCGCAAGGAGAGCCTGGCGCTCGTCGTCGGCGGCGATCAGGAGGGCGACGAGCTCTCGGATGCCGGCGAGAGCCGCGCCCAGCGGCTGGAGGCGGTTCTGCGCTGCGAGAGCGCCGAGGAGCGTCGCCGCCTGACGCTGCGCCCGGCGGAGCGCCTCGCGGGGAAGCGCGCGCGTGCGCGCCGCCACCCCGCGTCCGTCGCCGTCGTCGCTCTCGGCTGCGCTGCCCGGCGCGGCACTCCTCGCCACGAAGCGATCGTGCAGCGGCAGGGCAATCGGATCGATCTCGATCTCGAGCTCGGCCAGGGCGGTGAGCCGCCGGGCGCCGAGCGCGAGAGCGCCGAGGCGGAGCTCCCAGGGGCGGGCTCCCGAGCCGCGTGCGAGATAGTCTCCCGCGACCGCGAAGGCGAGGCCGAGCGAGGCGTCGCCCTGGCGCTCGACCAGTTCGAGCAGCCCGCGCGCACGGCGGCCAAGCGGCGAGGGCGGCCCGTCGCTGCCCGACGCCGGGAGCGCCTGGCGATCGATCTCGCGCGCCAGCAGGGCGCGGTAGGGGGCCGGATCGCGCAGCACGAGCGCGAGCTCCTCGGGGCGTTCGCCGGCGCCGACCTGCGCGGCGAGGCGCGCCACGGCGGCGGCGGTTTCGCGGGCCGGATCGGCCGCGGCAAAGAGCGTCAAGCGGGCGGGTGTCGCCACGGTCTCGAGCCGCTCGACCTTGGCGAGCCCCCCCAGGCGTTCGGCGAGCCGGCGACCGAAACGCCAGGTCGCGCGGCTCTTGCCGTCGAAGTCCCAGGGCTCGAGCAGGATCGCGATCGTCGGCGACCGACGGACGAGAGCGGCCAGCAGGTCGCTCGCCACACCGGTGGCGTCGGCAAAGCCGTGCACGAACAGGGCGGAGGTCGGCAGGGCGGTGTCGGGCGCGGTGGCCAGGAGGTCGGCGGCGCCGGCGTAGAGGTCGGCGTCCACGGCGAGCCCGAGCGCGGCGAGATCGCTGCGACTCCTGGCGGCGATCCGGCAGAGCGCTGCGGCGCGGTCGAGGGCATCGCCGCCGAGCACGCTGCGCTCCTCCTCGATGCGCTCGAGGGCGAACTCCAGGTGCTCCTCGCCGAAGCCGGCGTCGAGCAGGTCGCGCACCGCTCCCTGGGCGCCGGCGAAGCCGTCGACGAGCGTTTCGAGGTGTCTCGCCAGGGCGCGCTCGCGGCGTGCCAGGCGCTCGACCACGACCGGCAGCAGGGCGTCGCCAGAGCGGTGCTCGCGGCCGCCGCGCTCGAGAATGGCCCGCGCCAGCCCGCGCAGCGTCACGACCTCCAGGCCCAGCCAGGCCGGGCGCACGCCGGCGAGGCGGGCGAGCAGGGCGACGCGGAGGCTGTGCGACGGGACGACGACCGTCTTCCTGGCGAGGGGCTCGGCGTCGGCGAGCGCGGACAGCTCACCGACCAGCGCGCGCTCGGCGGCGAGGGAGTCGGGAGCGACGAGAAGGCGCGAGCCGATGCGCGGAGCCACGGTTCAGGGCAAGATACGGTTTCGATGCCCGACGGTCAACCGCAAGCTCCCGCCCTCGCCGCCTACCTGGACGGCCTCGCTGGCCTCGGCGGCGCGGTGAGCGCCATCGAGATGCTGGTCGCCGACCGGCAGCAGATCCGCTGGCGACATGCCGCCGGCTACCGCGTCGGCGGCGAAGCGCTCGAAGTCGGCGGCCGCTACGACGGCGCCTCGCTCACCAAGCCGTGGATGGCCACCCTCGCCCTGACGCTGGCGGCGAAAGGCGAGCTCGACCTCGAGACACCGCTGCGCGAGCCCTTTCCCGTTGCCGGGCCCTGGATCGGCGACCCGACGCTTGGGGACCTCCTGCGCCATCGCTCCGGCATCGCAGCCTGGGCGCCCCTCGGCGCCCGTCTGGGAAAGCGTCTCTCCGATGCCGGTGCCCTGGCGGATTTTCTATTGTCCGAAAGCTTGTGGCAGAAGGCTCGCCACCAGCCCCGCGACCGCGCGACTTACAGCGACCTCGGCTACATCCTCTGGGGTCTTGCGGCCGAGAAGGCGACCGGCTCGAGCCTGGCCGACCTGCTCGACCGCCACGTCGCCGCGCCGCTCGGCCTCGCGCCGCTCGGCGCGCTGGCGGGCCATCCGCCGCCGCAGAAAACTGTCGAGTGCCGCCTCGACAACGGGAAAGAGGTCGAGCTCGCTGCGGAGCAGGGAGTGAAGCTCTCTCGCCAGGCCCCCTTCCTGCGCGGCGTGCCGCAGGACGGCAATGCGCGGGCGCTGGGCCGCCTCGCCGGTCACGCCGGGCTCTTCGTGACCGCCGGCGAGATGCTGGCGCTCGCGCGGGAGTGGCTGAGCCCGGCGCGGCTGCTGAGCCCGGCGGCGGTCGCGCACGCTCTCGTGGGCGGCGGTCCCTACGCTTTGGGCTGGGCGCGCCAGAGCGCCGACGGCTC
>JBGARM010000397.1:0-3138 GCA_044230215.1 Thermoanaerobaculia bacterium
CCAACTCGTCGAGCTGCAGAGTGCCGGCGAGAACCTGCGGGCGCTCGAGGAGGTCGACTGCCTCGCCGACGCCGAGCCGGCGCGCGCCCGCGCCATCGGGCTCGACTTCCTGCGCGGCCACCTGCTCGAGCGGCTCGGTCGTTGGAGCGAGGGTACCGCAGCGTACGCGCAGGCGATCGGCACCTCGCCCGATTTCGCACCCTGGGCGCGCTATCGACTGGCGATGGCCCAGGAGGCCCTCGGCCATCCGGAGGTCGCCGCCGGGATCGCCGCCACCCTGCTCGCCCAGGGCGCGCCGAAATCGCTGGTGCGACCGGCCGCGGCGTTGCTCTTCCGCAGCGTCCGCCGCGGCGGCGACTGCCGCCTGCTGCGCGGTGTCCCCGCCACGACGCTCGCACCCGACACGGTGCGCGACTTCCGCCTGATGCTCGCCGAGTGCCACCTGCGCAACGACCAGCAGCGCGAGGCGCGCGGGGAGCTCGAGCAACTCCTCGCCACCGGTGACGCCGACCTCGCGGCCTTCCGCGCCGCCGAGCTCTGGCTCTCCCTCTGGCCGCAAGTCGAGGACCCCGAGGTCGCGCGCATCCTCGGCACGGTGCTCGCGCGGCAACGCGACTTCGCCGGCGCGATCCCGCTCCTCGAACACGCCCTCGTGGCGAGCCGGGACACGGGCGCCGGACGCGGAGCGGAAACGCTCTACCTCCTGGCGCGCGCCGAATTCTGGTCGGGAAGGTATGCCGAGGCCGGCCGGCACTTCGACCGCCTGGCGGTCGCCGCCCATAGCTCCGCGACGCGCGCCGATGCCCGCTATCAGCAGGCGCGCAGCCTCGAGTTGGCTGGCGACTGGGCGCGCGCCCAGGTGCTCTTCGAGCACGCCTATGCCGCCGAGCCTGCGGGTGAGTGGTCGGGCGCGGCGCTGCTCTCCGCCTTCCGCCTGCGCTGGCTCGCCGGCGACGCCGCCGGGTCGGAGCAACACTTCAGGCTTCTCGGCAGCGAACGCTCCTGGCGCTCCGCTTTCGCCCGCGCGGCGCTCTTCGCGGCGGTCTCGGAAATCGAGCGCGGCGACGCCGGCGAGCGCCCGGCGGAGCGGCTCGTGGCGGCGGAGCGCTCGGGTGCGGCGGCCGCCGAGGAGCTCGCCTACTGGCGCGGCCGGCTGGCGGAGCTGCGCCATCAGCCGGACGCCGCCATCGGCTTCTATCTCCAGGTGCTGCGCGAACGTCCCTACCACCCGCTCGCTGCCGCGGCGCGCGCCCGGCTCGAGCGGCCGGAGCTCGCGGCGGCGGTCGAGCGCGTCGGACGGCAGCGGGCGGCGGGCCGGAGCTTCGACGATGCCTATGCCGCCTGGGCCCTGCTGGGCGACGCGCAGGCCTCCGGCAGCCTGGCGCGGGAGCGTGGCTTCGCCGCGCTCCGGGCGCAGCCGGCGCTCGCCGCCTGGGTCGACTGGCAGCCGGTACCCGTCACCGCCTGGCCGATCTGGTCGGCGGCGCTGGTGCAGCCGGAGGAGCGCCTGCTGGCGCTCGGCCTGTGGCGCGAGGGCACTGCCGCGCAGGCGCGCTACTTTCCCACCCAGCAGCGGCAACTCGCCTTCACCCTGGCGCACGAGCTCGACTCGTCGGGGGCGACCGACCGCGCGATCGAAGTGGCCGAGCGTCTCTTTTCCACTGTGCCCGAACACCTCCCCTTCGCCTGGATCTCGCCGGCTCTGCGTCGGCTCCTCTATCCCATGCCCTACCGTGCACGCCTGGAGGAGCGTGTCGGCGGCGACGCCGACGCCCTCTACCTTCTCGCCGCCGTCATGCGCGAGGAGAGCCGGTTTCAGCCCGAGGCGGTCTCCCCGGCCGCCGCGCGCGGCCTCGCCCAGCTCGTCCTGCCCACCGCCCGGCGCCTCGCCAAGGGCCTCGGCTGGCCCGGGATCGGCGCCGAGGATCTGCACCGGCCCGAGGTCTCGATCGCCCTGGGGGCGGCCTACCTGGCCGAGCTGGGGCAGCGCTTCGCCAAGGGTGGAACGGCAAACGCCGTGGCGCCGATGACCGTGGCGGCGTACAACGCGGGGGAGGACCAGGCGACCCTCTGGCGGCGCTACTGCCAGACCGCCGAGCCCGAGGAGTACCTGGCCAAAGTCGGCTTTCGCGAGACCCGGGCCTACCTGGTCCGGGTGCTCGAAAGCCGGGCGCAATACGCCGCTCTCTACCCCCCGCCACCGGCAGCCAGGGCGACTTCGCGGGGGCCCTTGCCTCTCCAATAGGGCATGGTAACCTTGAAGGCGATGCCCAGCGAGCAGGTCGAGGCCAAGGAGGCCGCCTCTCTACCGGTGCCCGTCGAGCCGGTGCGGGTGCTCGTGCCGTCGCAGATCGGCACGCTGGGAGTGGAGTTCTATGGCCTGGCGATCGGCCGCATCGTCATCGCGCCGACCGGCCCGACGGCGCGCCTCTTCCATCCGCTCTCTGCCTTCGACGATTCGGATTTCCTCGATGAAGTCTTCGGCCGCCTCTCGGAGTATTTCGCCGGTGCACGCCGGGCGCTCGAGATCGACTTCGACCTGGCGCCGTCCGGGGTCGACTCGTTCTCGCGCCGGGTGCTCAAGGAGGCGCTGCGGACGCCGTATGGCAAGACGCGCACCTACAAGGACATCGCCGACGCCGCAGGTCGGCCCGAGGCTTACCGCCAGGTCCTGTCGATCCTGCTCGACAACCCGATTCCGGTAGTCATCCCCTGCCACCGGATCATCCCCACCAAAGAGGGAATCGGCGGCTGGGTCGGCGGCGCCTCGCGCAAGCGCTGGCTGCTGCGGATGGAGCGCGAAAGCTCCGCGCAGACGCTCTAGGAATCCGGCCAGCCGGCCGTGAGCGTCCGCGCGAAGCGGCCTGCCCGCGCCCTTACTTCTCGTCGAGCTCGATGTCGGTCATCCAGGCGACATTGTCAGGGTCGCCCTGGAAGATCCGCGTGAGCTCATCGATGTTGGCGGACGGCGCGGTGGTCTTGCTCAGCGCGGCGAGCACCGTGCCGTCCGAGAGGCGTATCTGATCGCCGTCGATGATCCCGTGGTAGAGACTGTTGTCGTACTCGCGCGGGTGATCCTCGGTCGCCACGAAATGCACGGCGCCCGTGCGATCCTGGCAGTACTTCATGTACGGGCTG
>JBGARM010000398.1:0-3136 GCA_044230215.1 Thermoanaerobaculia bacterium
TTAAAATAATTCATCAAGCATTTCATTGTTTTTGCTTGGGAGCCGTTTCGCGCGCCGCGGGGGGCGCGACGCCCAACTGCTGCGGATCGGTGTCGTCGAGCGCCGCCGCCAGTCCGTCGCCGGAGAGCAGGAGCACGAAGCGGTGGGCCTCGCCGGGCACCACCCGGACGTTGGCGTCGGCGATCGACTCCAGGGCGCAGTTGATCTTTTCGCAGACGCGAACGCACTCGGCGGTCGGGATCCGGCCCGCCCGGCGATCGGTGAGCTTGCCCTGGGCATCGGCGGTGGCGAAGTTGCCCCGCGCCGCGACGTCGCCCGGTCGCAGCTCGAGCCCGAGGCCGAGCGCCTCGAGGATGCCGCGCCCGATGTCGAACTGGGGTTCGCGCGGGTCGTAGCCGAAGAGCGCCAGGTGCCCGGGGCCGCTTCCCGGAGTGATGCCGGTGGCTACCGGGACGATACGGCCGAGCGACGACCGCGCCGCCAGGGCGTCGAGATGGGGAGTCCGCGCTTTCTCGAGCGCGGAGCGCGGCTGGGCCGGGGTCGCCAGGTCGCCGACGCCGTCGAGCACCAGGAGGACGATCTTCTTCGGGTTGGCGAGAGCCAGGCGGGAGAGCAGTTCGAGGTGTCGCATGGGCGGCGGGGGACGCGCGGGGCCGGGGGTCAGGCGACGAGATAGCCGATGGCGCGGATCTGCAGCCGCGAGCGCGGCTCGAAGCCGTTGCCGACCAGCGCGTAGGAGCTCTTCCCAGCCATGATCGGCAGCACGATCCAGCCGTCGAAGGTGTCGCCGGCGCCATAGGGTGCCACCACCGGCTCGATCTCGGCGAGCTTGATCCAGTGCTCGTCCTCGGGGTCGAACGAGCCCTGCAGCTCGAGATAGGCGCGGTCGAGGTCGATGACCTTCTGTCCGGACGGGTGCCAGACGGAGAACACGAAGCGGATCTCGTCGTAGGGCGCCGTGTCGATCATCTTCTGGGCGAGAACCGACATCGGAAAGGCGAACGCCCCCGCCGAGTCGGTGGCGAAGATCTCCGGCGTGGGGTCGAAGCTGATCTGCGTCGAGCGCGTTTCGCGCGCGTCACTCATGACTGGGCCTTCCTTGATCTCTGGATGCTCATTGCCCGCCGCGCGCCAACGAGAGCGCGCGATGGATGTTGCGCGAGGTGATCGAATCGTCGGCGCCGATGAGCGGTGCGCCGATGCCGAAGGCGACCGCGCCGGCGGCGCGATAGGCCGGGATCTCCTCGATGCCGAACCCGCCACCGGCGAGCATCGGCGCCAGATCGCCGAGCGGCTGTCGGACCACCGAGAGGTAGGCCGGCCCGCCTACCGGCGGCAGCGGATAGACCTTGAGCAGATCGGCGCCGAGCTCGTGGGCCGCCACCAGCTCGGTGGGGGTGAGGCCGCCCATACAGAGAAACAGACCGCGTTCCCGGGTGATGCCGGCGACGGCGGCGCTGACGTTCGGGGTGACGACGAACTCGCTGCCCGCGGCGACGGCCTCGTGCGCCCGGGCGGCGGTGGTGACGGTGCCCATGCCGATGCGGATCGGCGAGCCGGAGGGTCGCAGATCGAGCAGTTCGCGGACCAGATCCGTGGCGCCGGGAACCGTGAAGGTGACCTCGATCATCTCCAGACCATGGCGCATGAACGCCTTTGCCTGGGTGGCCGCGACGCGAGCGTCCGGATGGCGCACGACGGCGATGATCGGAGCCCGGGCGAGGCTTTCCGCGACGGAAGTTCTGAGCTCTGGCGACAGGGTCGGCACAGCCCGAACTCTATCATTCGCACGGCCCCGGGGCAGGCTCGGACGCCGCTCGTGGCGGGTTACGCTGGCGGGCGCTTGTGGCCTCGGCCGATGGCGTTCCTGGTGCGCCGCAGGAGTCCCGAAAGCAGCGCCGCTTCGCGCTCGGAAAGGCTGGCGCGGGCGAGCAGCTGCCGCAGATCGCGCGCCACCCGATGGATCGTCGTGTCGCGGGCGAAGCCGACCTCGGCGAGCAGCTCCTGCAGCCGGCCGAACAGATGGTCGATCTGGAAGACCGTGGCGCGCGACACCGGCTCGAGGGCGATCGCTCCCGGGGCGCCGCGGGCGACGTAGAGCTCGTAGGCGAGCAGCAGAACCGCCTGCGCCAGGTTCAGGGTCGGGTTGGCCGGCGCCGCCGGGATGCTCACCAGGACGTTGGCGCGCGCCAGCTCGTCGCTGGTCAGGCCGGAGACCTCGGCCCCGAACACCAGCGCGACGCGAGCGCCGGGGGCGTTCGTGGCGAGGTGCTCGGGCAGTCCCCGCGGCTGGACCACCGGATGCGGCCAGAGCCGGTCGCGCAGCGAGGCGGTCGCTACGACGTAGTCGAATTCCGCCAGCGCCTCCGCGAGGCTGGCGTGGCGCTTGGCGCCCAGGAGGATGTCGTGGGCGTGCATCGCGAAGGCGAAGGCGGTGTCGCCGAATTCGGGCGCCGGCTCGACGAGCAGGAGCTCGCTCAATCCCATGTTGGCCATCGCGCGCGCGACGGCGCCGATGTTGCCCTCCTGCTGCGGCCGGACGAGGACGACGGTCGGGAGCGTCACGGCCGACGCACCGCAGACCAGTTGGAAGAGGCGACGACCGCCGTGTCGCCGCTGCCGAGTAGCCAGAGCACCGACGGCTTCGGGCGCAGCGACCCGAGCCGCAGCTGGCCACCGTTGGCGCCGAGGACGCTCATCGCCATGGCGAGAGGCTCGGCGTCCGCCGCCAGCGTCGTGACGGCGGCGACGCTCGAAACGCCGGTCGCCGGCCGGCCGCTGCGCAGGTCGAAGGCGGGCAGGATGCGCTCGCCGGCGATGGTCAGGGCCGAGAGCTCCGGATTGACCACCGCGATCGCCTGGTTCACCAGGAGGACCCGACTGAGTGGATTGCCAGAGGCCGAGAGGGTGGGCAGGAAGATCGGCCAGCCCTTGCCTCCGGGCCCGGGGCCCACGCCGCGGGTCACCGGGCCGAGCTCGACCCGCAGGTTGGTGGCGCCGGCCTCGACCAGGCTCCGCACCGCGAGATCGACGGCCCAGCCGCGAACGAAGCCACGCAAGTCGAGCTCGCTGCCGGCCGCAAGCGCGAGCTGGCTGGTCTCGGTCTGGAGCGTCAGGCGGGCGCATTTCGCGGTCG
>JBGARM010000399.1:0-3126 GCA_044230215.1 Thermoanaerobaculia bacterium
CTCTCTCCGCCGCTCAACATGGACAAGAAATGGTTCGCGGGTCATGTCGCCTACACCATGGCGAAGTACGGCATGAGCATGTGCGTCCTCGGCATGGCCGAGGAGCTCCGAGGCGACGGCGTGGCGGTGAACGCCCTCTGGTCGCGAACCGCGATCGACACGGCCGCGCTCGCCATGCTCGGCGGCTTCGTCTCGGCGGCCAACAGCCGCAAACCCGAGATCCTCGCCGACGCCGCGCACTGGATCCTCACCCAGCCGGCGCGCGAGTGCAGCGGCAACTTCTTCATCGACGACGAGGTGCTGACGCGCGCCGGCGTCACCGACCTCGACCGCTACGCCGTCGATCCTGGCCAACCGTTGATCGCGGATTTCTTCCTGTGAAGATCGCCTCGGCCTGCCCGCTCGACTGTCCGGACGCCTGCAGCCTCGAGGTCACGGTCGAAAACGGCCGCGTCACCAAGCTCGACGGCGCGCGCGACCGCAACCCGGTGACCGAAGGGTACATCTGCGCCAAGGTGCGCAAGTTTCCCGACCAGCTCTACGGCAAGGAACGCATCCTCGAACCGATGGCGCGCGTCGGTGAGAAAGGCGAAGGGGTCTTCGAGCCCCTTTCCTGGCAGCAGGCGCTGGCGCTGGCCGCGAAGCGCCTGGTGGAAACCCGCGACCGCTTCGGCGGCGAGGCGATCCTGCCCTACTGCTACGGCGGTTCGAACGGCTACCTGTCGCAGGATGCCACCGATGCGCTGCTCTTCCACCGGCTCGGCGCTTCCCGCCTCGCGCGCACGGTGTGCGCCGCGGCGACGGGACGAGCGGCGATGGGGCTCTACGGCAAGATGGAGGGGGTCGCGATTTCCGACTACCGGGCGGCGAAGCTCGTCGTCGTCTGGGGAGCCAATCCCAGCGCCTCAGGCATCCACCTGGTGCCGCCCATCCAGGCGGCCTGCGACGCCGGCGCCAAGCTGATCGTCATCGACCCCCGCTCCACGCCGATCGCCAAGCAGGCCCACCTGCACCTCGCGATCCGACCGGGCACCGACCTCGCGGTGGCGCTGGCGGTGATCCGCGAGCTCTTCGCCACCGGGCGCGCGGACCGCGACTTTCTCGACCGGCACGCCACGCGCGCCGACGAGCTCGAACGCCGCGCCGCCCCCTGGACGTTGGCCCGCGCGGCCGGCATCGCCGGCGTGCCGCTCGCCGACCTCGAGCGCTTCGTCGATCTCTATGCCACCCTCTCGCCGGCGGTCGTGCGCTGCGGCTGGGGTCTCGAGCGCAATCGCAACGGCGGCTCCGCAGTCGCCGCGGTGCTCGCTCTGCCGGCCGTCGCCGGCAAGTTCGGCGTGCGCGGCGGTGGTTACACGCTGTCCAACTCTTCGGCCTGGAAGATGAACGCGCAGGCGATCTCGGGGCCGGAAGCACCGACCCGGATCATCAACATGAATCGGCTCGGCGCGGCGCTGACCACGACCAAAGACAGACCGATTCACCTTCTCTTCGTCTACAACTCGAACGCGCTGATGACGACGCCCCATCAGACGCTGGTTCGCCGCGGCCTCGAGCGCGAAGACCTCTTCACCATCGTCTTCGACCAGGTCCTCACCGACACCGCCCGCTACGCCGACCTCGTCCTGCCGGCGACCACCTTTCTCGAGCATCACGAGCTCGCCCGCGGCTACGGCGCCTTCGTGCTGCAACGGATCGCTCCGGTGGTTCCTCCGATCGGTCAGGCGAGGTCGAACTACAACGTCTTCGCCGACCTCGCGGTCCGCACCGGCGTCGCTGCGGCCGACGAGATCCCGACCGAAGAGCACGCGATCGAGCTCATTCTCGATTCGAGCGGGCGGGGCGCCGACCTGCAGGCGGAGCTCACGGCGCAGGGCTTCGCCCGTCCGGCCGCGGGCGATCATCCGGTGCAGTTCGTCGACGTCTTCCCGAAGACCGACGACCGCAAAATCCACCTCGTTCCGGTGGCGCTCGACGCGGAGGCGCGCGAGGGCCTCTACACCTACCAGGAAGATCCGGGCACGGCGCAGACGCCGCTCACACTGATCTCGCCGGCGACCAATCGCACGATCAGCTCGACTCTCGGCCAGCTCCGCAAAGGCCCGGTGGCGCTAGAGATGCACCCCGCGGACGCCGCCGCGCGCGGGCTCGCCGACGGTCAGCGGGTGAAGGTCACGAACAGCTATGGCGAGGTGCACTGTCGCTTGCACCTGTCGCACGATCAACGTCCCGGCGTGGTCGAGTTGCCGAAGGGACTCTGGGCCCAGAATACGGACAACGGCGCCACCGCCTGCGCGCTGGCGCCCGACACCTTCACCGACATCGGCGACGGCGCCTGCTTCAACGACGCGCGGGTCGAAGTCTCGCCGGGCTGAGCGGCTTCAGCGCTTGTTGTAAGTCGAGTATCCGGCGACGACGGCGCGTCGGAGGTCGGCGGCGGTGCTCTCGAAAGGCACGAGGAGCACCGTCCTTTTGCCCACCTGGCGCAGCACCGGATCGGCCGGGAAGCGGCAGTCGCCCGCCGGGCAACCGCGCCCGGGCAGACAATCGGCCGCCACACCGGCGCTCTGCGCCTCGTAGCGGTAGCCGGTGAAACGCGCTCCGGCCGGCAGCTCGACGGCGATGACGCGACAGCCCGCACCGGCCTCAGCCAGCTCGGCCGAGAGCTTGGCCACGGCGTCGAGGTCGATGCTCTGCAAGCGCACGGCGAGGTCCGCCGGACAGCCGGCCGCCGCCCCGCCCGGAATCGCCGCCTCGCCCCACGCTGCGCTCTCCCCCGGCGGGCATTCGACGCACAAGCGAGCCCGCGCCGGCGCCGGCGCAGGTGCCGCCGCCGCCGCTGCTGCCGGAGCCGGTGCGGCAGCCGCCACAGCCACCATCGGCGGCGCCGCCGCCGCCCGCGCGTCGCTCGGCTCGTCCTCGAAGATCGTGTCGTACAGCTCGATCGCCTTCGCGTCGTCGGAGAGCTTCTCGCGCGCGACCTGGGCGGCCGCGTGCCGGAGCTCGCGCACCTTCTCGGCCTCGCCGACGAGCTCCGCCTGCTTGACCAAGAGCGCGAAGACCTCCTTGAAATCACCCGCCTTCTCGCGCAGCTTCGCCAGCTCCGCGAGCGCCCACGTGTCGCCC
>JBGARM010000039.1:0-13661 GCA_044230215.1 Thermoanaerobaculia bacterium
GCCACGCACCGCTCCGCGCGCGTGGAGGCCGCGCTCAGCGAGATCGAGGTCGGCCTCCATCCCTACTTCGCCGAGGACTCTTCGCACGGTCGCACGATCGAGGATGTCGTGCGCGCGGTGCTCGACCTGCCGCCGCGTCACTGGAAGCACCACCCGCACGGCGGCCCTCCCGGGCTCATGAAGAAGGAGCGGCGCGGCTGGGACGACGATCGGGACGACGGTGACGCCGCTCTCCAGGAGCCGCCCGCGGGCGTCCTGAATCGACACCCTGACGGAGATCGAGCCGTGGCGCTCGTCCCCCTGGGGCACGAGCGCCAGCAGCCGGAGCGGAATGCCGACGGCGATCGGAACGATCTCGCCCTTCTTCTTGCCGTCGGGCCGCCCCTCGCCGAGGCTCAGGGTGATCGCGAGCGGATTCTCGCTCTGACCGAAGGTCGCCGCCGCGGTGAGCGCTGCCGCCGCGCGAGCCGGTGCCGAGGTGCGGCGATAGCTCTCGCGATGGCGGACAGAGAGGTCCGGCCGGCGGATCCGGACCTCGATCCGATGATCCTCGTCCCCGGCCTCTGGGCCGGTCGAGAAGCCGAGCGAATAGGCGGCATCGATATCCGCCGTCAGTCCCTCGAGCCGGCGGTCGAGATCGCCGCGAATCGTGAACGCCGTGCCGCCGGTCGCCCCCGTCAGCCGCGCGATGCTGGCGCCGGCCTCGGCCGGGCCGAAGTCGCGCGGCAGAGGGCGCGCGGCATCCGGCCCGATGCCGCCGAACTCGGCGCTGCCCTGGGTCGGCGGCCGCACTACCGGCGAGACGCTGTAGATCGTCACGCGGGCGTTCTGCGCGCGCTGGATCACCTCTTCGAACTCCGCGAGCAGGGTCTGTCCCTGGAGCTCGAGGGTCGGCCCGCGGTTGGTATCGCTGGCGGTGAGCGCGCCGCGCTGCTGATCGAGCGCGTCGAGCAGAAACTGCGCCGGGTTGGCCTCGACGCCCACCGTCGCGAGGAGGATTACCTTGCGCCCTTCGACCGCCGCCAACGAGTCGACCACCTGGCCGAGGGCGGCGATCGACCGCCGTTCGAGGTCGATCTGCTGCTCCCCCCAGCTGACGATCGCCTGCTCGAGCGCCCGCGGATCTTTGCCCGGACTTGCGACGTCACGGATCTCGCGCTCGAGTTGCATGCGCTCCCGGCTGCCGAGTAACGCGAGCGACGGCCGCCCCTCGATCTGGGCGAGGGCGTCGGCGATCGCCGCGCGATCGCTCGTCGGCGTGAGCAGCAGTCGCAGCCGCTGTTCGAAGACCGCCACCGAAATCTTGTCGGCGCCGGGCGGGCGCGATGCGATGTACTGGCGGAGCTCTTCGACGGAGCTCTTCCTTTCCTGTCTCTCGAGCGCCGTCTGATCGATGAAGAGGACGAGATTCGTCGCCGCGGCCGGCAGCGTCTGGGCGGCCGGGACAGCCGGGGCAGGCGCGGTAGCGCCGCCGGTCGGCGCGGCAGACGGCACAGGTGAGCCGCCACGCGGGCGGGCGAAGTACTCGACCGGCACCGGCCGGCCATCGACCCAGAGCTCGAAGTCCTCCTTGCCCAGATCGACAACGCGGCGCTCCTTCGCGTCGGTGACGACGACGTCGACGTTGACGACCTCGACGTCGAGGCGTTCGGCGAAGTCCTCGCTGGCAGGAGGCGGAGCCGGCGATTGCGCCGTTGCGTTCGGTTCCTTCGCGCCCAAGAACAGCACCAGCAAGGCCAGCATTACGGTCTGACCGATTCGCCCCTGCGGTGGTTGCATTGCCTGCCTCCTGGCCGGCGGAGCGCCGGGATGTTCGGTCCGTGGCGCGTTCGCCGACCGCTGTCGGTCATTTCTTCCCGGGAATCTCGATCTCCTCGAAGACCGTGGATTGGACGCCCGAGACTTCGTCGACGACGACCACCGCGACGCGTTGCGGCCCCGGCGCGAGGCGCATTTCGGCGCGGTGGTACCAGGAGGAGACCATCGCCTTCTCCATCTGGTTTTCCGGCACGACGATCGGCACCTCCGCCGAACCGCTCTCCAGCAGCCGGCCGCGGGCGTCCTGGATCGCGACGCGAACCGAGACCCTGGCGCTGCGCGTCTCGCCGGTCGGCACGAGCGACAGGAAGCGCAGCGGCATGCCGACTGCGAGCGGCACGATCTGGCCGCCCTTCTTCTGGCCGTCGGACCTGCCTTCGCCCAGCTTCAGGGTGATCTCGAGCGGATTCTCGGCCTGGCCGAAGGTGACCGCCGCCGAGAGCGCCGATTCCGCCCGCTCGGGCGCCGAGCTGCGCTGAAAACTCTCGCGGTGGCGCACCGTGAGTCCGGGGCGGCGGACCCGCACGTCGATCCGGTGCGCCTTGTCGCCGGCCGCGGCGCTGGTCGAGAAGCCGAGCGAGTAGGTGGCGTCGATATCCGCGGTGACCGTCTCGAGCCGGCGGTCGAGATCGCTGGCGATGTTGAGCATGGCGCCGCCGGTCGCTCCGGCCAGCCGGGCGATGCTCGACGAGGCCTCCATCGTCCCGAGATCGCGCGGCAGCGGCCGATCGGCGTTCGGTCCGGCGCTGCCGAACTCGGCGCTGTTTTCGGCCGGCGGCTGAGTCAGAGGCGAGACGGTGTAGAAGGCGACCCGGGCGTTCTGCGCTGCGTGCACCATCTTCTCGAATTGCCGCAGCGTCTCCTGCCCGCGCTGCTCGAGGGACGGCGATCGCTGGCTGTCGCTCGCGGTCACCACCCCGCGCTGCTGGTCGAGAGCGGCGAACAGGCCGCGCGCGGGATAGCCCTGGATCCCCGCCGTGGCGAGGACGACCGCTTTGCGCCCCTCGGAGGCCGCCAGCGCCCGCACCAGGCGCTCCAGCGACTCGACCGACCGCGCCTCGCGATCGAGCACCTGTTCGGCCCAGAGGGTGATCTCGTTCTCGAGGCGGATCACCTCGCCCTCCTGGATCCGCGCGGCCCGCCCCCCGGCAGCGGCGCCGCGGACCCGCATCGCGTTGCGGCCGAAGGCGCGGATGTCCTGATAGAGCTGCATCCGCTCGCCGTTGCCGATCTTGGCGAGCGAGGGGCGGTTCTCGAGCTCGTCGAGCGCCGCCGCGATGCGTGCCGGATCGGTGGTCGGCTGCAGCAGGACACGCAGGTCCTGCTCGAACGCCGCCACCATCACCCGGTCGCCGCCGGCCGGGCGGGCGGCGAGAAACTCGCGCAGCTCGCGGACCGTCTCGTGGCGGGCGCGGTTCTCGAGCGAACCGCCGTAGCCGTCGCTGCGGAGGTTGGTGAGCGGCGACAGGAAGCTCGACAGCAGGTAGCCGTGCGCCATGTGCAGCTCGAGCCAGTCGAAGCCGGCCTCCGCGGACCACCGGGTCGCGCGCACGAACTCGGTCCGGATCCGGTCCATGTCGGCGCGGTCCATCGCCTTCGGCACCGGAGCACCGGGCCGGAACCGCTCGGCCGACGGTCCGAGCGTCTGCCAGGCCCCCTCCTCGGCGGTGAGCGGCAGGTCCGCACCCTCCCAGGGACGGTGCATCGAAGCCTTGCGCCCGGCGTGCGCGAGCTGGATGCCGATCTTCGCCGCCGAGTGCTGGTGGGTGAAGTCGACGATCCGCTTCCACGCCGCGCGGTGCTCGTCGCGGTAGAGACCGGCGCAGCCCGGCGAGATCCGCCCCTCGGCCTCGACGTTGGTCATCTCGGCGATCACCAGGCCGGCACCGCCGATGGCGCGGCTCCCGAGATGGACCAGGTGCCAATCGTTCACCGTCCCCTCTTCGGCCGAGTACTGGCACATCGGCGAGACGACGATCCGGTTGGCGAGCTCGACGCTGCGGGCGCGGAAAGGCGTGAAGGCCGGCGGGACCGCAGCCGGGGATCCGTCCAGCCCCTCTCCGGGGCTGCCGCTGAACTGCCGATCGACGCGCTCGACGAGTCGCGGATCCCGCGCCTTGAGATTGTCGTAGGTGATCCGTTTCGAGCGCGTCATCAGGTTGAAGACGAACGGCAACGGCTCTTGCACCTGATACCGGCTGGCGTTCTCGAACCACTCCAAACTGGTCTGGGCGGCGCGCTGGAGCTTGGCGACGTCGACCCGGCGGTCGTCTTCGTAGGCCGCGAGCACCGCCGGAACGTCGCCCGTCCCGTGGGCGCGAAAGGCCGAAAGGAGCGCGATCGCGTCCTCCATCGCGAGCTTGGTTCCCGAGCCGATCGAATAGTGGGCCGTATGCGCCGCGTCGCCGAGGAGCACGACGTTTCCCCGGTGCCAGCGCGCGCAGCGCACGGTCGGGAACTGCCGCCAGACCGAGTGATTGGCGAGCAGGCGATGGCCATCCAGATGGAAGGCGAAAATGCGCTCGCAGAAGTCGACCGTTTCCGCCTGCGTGGCGCGGTCGAGCTTCGCCTCTCTCCAGGTCGCCTCCGAGCACTCGACTATCCAGGTGCTGCGCCGGGCGGCGAACGGATAGGCGTGGACCTGGAAGAGCCCGTGCTGCGTCTCTTCGAAGATGAAGGTGAAAGCCGGCAACGCGAAGTCGGCGCCGAGCCACGAGAAGCGGTTCGGCCGCAGATCGATCCTCGCGCCGAAGTCGGCAGCGAAGCGCTCGCGCACGATGCTGTTGACGCCGTCGCAGCCGATCACCAGATCGGCATCAGGAAGGTCCTGCCCGGCGACGACCTCGCGCTCGAAGCGAATCGTGCAACCCAGAGCCTGCGCCCGCTGCCGGAGGATGGCGAGGAGCTCCGTGCGGGCGATGGCGGCGAAGCCGTGGCCGGTCGAAACGATGCGCTCGCCGCGGAAGCGGGTCTCGATCTCCCTCCAGGTGCGGAAGCGCGCGCGAATCAGGGCCGCGGAGACCGGATCGGCGTCCTCGAAGAACGACAACGTCTCGTCCGAGAAGACGACCCCGAAACCGAAGGTGTCGTCGGGACGGTTGCGCTCGAGAATCTCGATCTCGACTTCCGGGTAGGCCTGCTTCATCAGGATGCCGAAATAAAGCCCCGCCGGCCCGCCGCCGATCGCCACGATGCGCATCGATGAATTCTACGCGTGGTCGGCGGCGCCTGGGCGCACATACCGCCGCAGTTTGGTCTAGGCTGCTCTGACGATGCCTTGGTGGGCCGCCGTCGTCGCGGAGTCTCTCTGGATCGGTGGGGTCGCCATCTGGGTCGCGACCGACCGCCGGGCTCCCGCCTCGACCCTTGCCTGGATCGTGACCCTGGCGTTTCTCCCTCTCCTCGGAGTGCCAATCTACTGGCTGGTGGGCCCCCGCCGCCTGAAACGCAAGCAGGTGCGCTATCAGGGGCTCACCGGAAGCGTCTCGGCCGCAGCCGCGGGGAGCGCAGACCGGCGGGAGATCCCCCCCGACATGGCGCGACAGGTGCAGCTCGCCTCCCGGCTCGACGACAGCCCGCTCGCGACGGCGACCGCGCTCACCCAGTTCCATTCGGGCTCCGAGGCTTTTTTCGCCATCGAGCGCGACATCGCCGCCGCGCGCCATCATGTTCATCTCGAGTTCTACATCTGGAACGACGACACGACCGGCAGGAGGGTGCGCGATCTGCTCGTCGAGCGCGCGCGCGCCGGCATCGAGGTGCGAGTGCTGGTCGACAGCGTCGGTGCCGGAGTACGCGGTTCGTTCTTTCGCGAGCTGCACGCCGCCGGCGGCGAGTTCGCGTTCTTCAACCCGCCGCGATTCGGCTTGCGAACTCGCCTGCTGAACTTCCGCTCGCACCGGAAGATCGTCGTCATCGATGGCGCCACCGGCTACCTCGGAGGAATGAACGTCTGCGACGAGCAGACCGTCGGCACGGCCGGGGCGAGGCCCTGGCGCGATACCCAGCTGCGGATCGAAGGCGACGCCGTGCGCTGGCTGCAGCGCTCTTTCTTCGAGAATTGGCAGTTCGCCCGCGAGGCGCCGTTGAAGATGCGGCCCCAGTACTTCCCGGCCCTGCCCCGGGGGGAGCACTGTCTGCAGATCGTGCACTCCGGGCCCGATCGCGCCTTCTTTCCGATCCACGAGTTCATCTTCTCCGCCATCGCCGGTGCCGACCAGCGGATCTGGATCACCTGCCCTTACCTCGTCCCCGACGAAGCGACGCTCGCCGCCATCCGGTCCGCGGCGCATCGCGGCGTCGACGTCCGGCTGCTGGTGCCGATTCGCGGCGACTCCCGCCTCACCGCCGCCGCGGTGCGCTCCTACTACGACGACTGGCTGGCCTGCGGCGCGCGGGTCTTCGAGTACAGGCCGGCGATGCTGCACGCCAAGACCATGGTGGTCGACCGCGAGCTCGCCGTCATCGGCAGCGCCAACGTCGACAATCGAAGCTTCCGGCTGAACTTCGAGATCGTCGCGGCGATCTACGGCGAAGCGGAGACCGACCGCCTGGCGAGCGAGTTCGAAGCCGACCTGCGGCGCTCGCGAGAGGTTCGTCCATTCCATCTGGCGCGCCGCCGATGGCCGCGGATCCTCGCCGAGGTCGGCGCCCGGCTGTTCAGCGCCCTACTCTGATCTCGCGCCAGCCGCCGACCTCATCTCCCAAGGGGCTTGACTATCCAACCTAGTGTCCTAGTACACTAGTACACATGCTTCATCTTCCCCTCGCGATCGACACTTCGGACCCCCGGCCGATCGGACGGCAGATCGAAGAGGGGATCCAACATCTGGTCACCTCGGGAGGATTGGCAGCCGGCGAGCCGATCCCTTCGGTGCGCGACCTCGCCCGCGATCTGCGGGTCAACCCGAATACGGTCGGCAAGGTCTACCAACGCCTGGGAGAAGCCGGGATCCTCGAGACGCGCCGCGGGGAGGGCACCTACGTTGCCCAGAACCCGCCGCTCCCCACCGCCGCCGAACGTCGGGCCCGCCTCGCCGACGCCGCCTCCCGCTACGCCACCGCCGCGGCAGGTCTCGGCTTCGACGCCAAGCCGGCCGCGGTCGCCCTGTTCGAAGCCTTCCTCGCGCTCGAGTCCCGGGAGAAGAAGTCATGAAGATCCTGATCCGCGACGTCACCCTGCGCTACGGCCGGACGACCGCCCTCGATCGCCTGGACGTGCACGTGCCGGAGGGCTCGGTCTACGCCCTGCTGGGCAGGAACGGCTCGGGCAAGAGCTCACTGGTGAAGGCGCTCCTGGGGCACCGCCGGCCCGACAGCGGCGTGCTGGAGATCGACGGCCTCGACCCGTGGCAGGCACGCCATCGACTCATGGGCCGCATCGCCGCCACACCGGAGACGCCGGACGCTCCGCCGGCGATGAAGGTGGACGCGATCGGAGATTTCGTCGGCTCGTTCCATCGCCACTGGGACGCCGCCGGCTTCCGCGGCCGGCTCGAGCGTTTCGGCATCCCTTGGACCAAGCGCTTCGGCGACCTCTCGCGCGGGCAGAAGGCCCTGGTCATGCTGTCGCTCGCCCTGGCGCAGAAGCCGGCCCTCCTACTCCTCGACGACCCGACGCTCGGACTCGACCCGGTCGCCCGCCGCTTCGTCTTCGACGAGTTGATCGGCGAGCTCGCCGACCGCGGCACGACAGTCCTCATCACGACTCACGATCTCGAGGGCATCGAGCGCATCGCCACCCACATCGGAATGCTCAGCCAAGGAAAGCTGCTGGTGGAGGGCGAGCTCGAGGAGCTCCGCCAGAGCGCGGTCGCCCGCGGGGCCCAGGCGCCGACCCTCGAGAGCCTCTTCTTCCACTTCGCCGGCCCGGAGGGAAACTGACCATGCGCGGCTTCCTCCTCCTCTTCCGCCGCGACCTCGTGCAGCGCTGGATGCTCTTCGTCGCCTCGTTCGCAATGGGGCTGTTCATCGCCGCCATTCCGCTGCTCAAAGGCTCCCGCCTCTCCCCCGCCGAGCTCCGCGGCGCCGCCGGCCTCACCGCCGCCCTCATCTGGTGCGCGGTCTTGGCGATCCTCCTCGGCGGCTCGATCTTCACCCGCGACCTGACCGAGCACCGCCTCGCCTTCGACTTCCGGCTTCCCGTCCGCCCAAGCGCCATCTGGGCCGCAAGACTCCTGGCAGCGATCGTCACCATCGCCTTCTCCGCAGGCCTCC
Organism: Thermoanaerobaculia bacterium; assembly: GCA_044230215.1. Lineage (GTDB taxonomy): Bacteria > Acidobacteriota > Thermoanaerobaculia > Multivoradales > JAGPDF01 > JAGPDF01. The sequence continues at coordinate 8,035 of JBGARM010000039.1, forward strand.
TCCTGGCGCCCTCGCCGGCAGCAGCCGGCATGGACTGGACCGGCGCCGCCGCCGGCCTAGACGAACTGATGGCAGGCCGACAATGCCATCCGCTGGGCGATCATCCAGCTAGTCGGCATCTGCCTCTCCGGAGCAACTCTCGCCACCTATCTACAGGTTGCGCGGGGGAGGACAGAAGTGGACGTAGCGCAGAAGCGCGTTTCTCTCACACTGCTCGCTGTCGCGATTCTCGCTGGAAGCGCCATCTCCGCCTACTCCAACTGGTATATCCGGCCAGAACCCTCGCAGCTCGTCGGTGAGAACGCTGAAGCGCAGGGACTGGGACCGGATTGGGTGAGTGTGATCGGGAGAACGAAGCGCGACGCTGCGTTCCTCGTTCGGTTCCTCCTCGCTCCAAGCAGCGGGCGGACGGTCCGCCTCGGGCCGGTGGAGCTCAAGAAGACCATCGCTGGAGTCCAGCTGTCACGCGGCGGAACCCGGATCGCATGGTTGGAATGGGACGGATCGACTTCTTCGATCGTTCGCTTGCATGTTCTCGGCATTGCGAAAGGCGAGGAAGCTCCGAAACCCACGGCGATCACCTGGAGGCTTCCAATCGGCGGATGGGCGCTCTCCAGGGACGGAGACGCTGTGGCCTCGCTCCAGCGAACCGGCGGCTCCAACGATCCACGGCGCGTCGTCGTCGAAACGATCGATAGCGGAGCGATAGAGGCCTCTATCCTCGTCCCCGACTGCAAGGTCGACGGCCCGGTGCTCTTCTTCAATCGTCGAGAAGTTCTCGTAGCGTGCGGCGAGCGGCACTACATCTTCGATGCGGGCCTTTGGAGCGGCGTATTTCGCGTCCACCTTTCAAACCACACAGTCACCGAGTTCGAGCCAGGGATGTTCCTTCGACCTGAGATCTTCGCGCCAGTAGTTCCCGGTCCTCCGAGGCCGACGCGTCCGATTCATTGGCTGGTAGCGGAACAGGACGAGGCCTTCGAAGGTCCGGGTGCGACGGACTCCATCTCCGTGACTCAGGACGGAAGGATCTTCTGGCTTGATCCGATGTCGCGCACGCTGAAGCCGCTCTTCAAGGAGCAGCAATACAAGAAATGGCCCCCGGGCACTTCAGTGAATGAGTGCCGGGGCTTTGCCTGCCGCGAGGCTGAGCAACGCTCCCAGGAGGACTAGCAGTGCCGGGCTGATCTTGGTCGTTCGCAGAGCGACCAGCGCGGCCAGAGCAAGAGCGACGAGAGGGAGTGCAGGAGCCTCGGCGAGGCCGTGCCGGAAGAGGACGCTGCGGCCGAATGTCAGGCCGAGGTGGAGGATCACTCCGGTCACCGCGGCGAGGATGGCGGCGAGGGCGGCGGAGAGTTTGCGGACTTGGCGCAGCCGCTCGATGTAGGGGGCGCCCACGAGGACGAGGGTGAGGCTGGGGAGGAAGGTCGCCCAGGTGGTGAGGAGGGCGCAGAGGACGGCGCTCGCGGCTGGAGACAGTCCGCCCGCCGGCGCCTGCCAGCCGGCCATGAAGCCGACGAACTGGGTAACGAGGATCAGCGGTCCCGGCGTCGTTTCCGCGAGGCCGAGGCCGTCGATCATCTGCGCCGGCGAGAGCCAGCCGTACACCTCGACCGCCTGTTGCTGCAGATAGGCGAGAGCGGCGTAGGCCCCGCCGAACGAGACCGCCGCGAGCTGGCTGAAGAACAGATAGAGCTTCGCCGGCAGGCTGCCTCGGCCGAGAAGCGAAAGGACCAGCAAGAGGGGTGTCAGCCAGAGCAGCACTGACAGCGTGAGAATGCGGGCGACCCGCAGGCCGCCGCCGCGCGTCGCAGCCACGGCGGCACCGCCGGCACCCCCTTTACTGGAATCTTCTCCTTCCGCTTGCCGCGGCGGCTCCACGGACCCGCCCCCGCCGAAGGCACCTGCAGCGCCAAGCAGGCCGGCTCCGAGCACGATCCAGGGGAAAGCGATGCCGGCCGCCACCGCCGCGAAGGCGGCGATGGCGAGCGCCGCGGCGAGGGGGCCCTTGAGCGAGCGCTGGCCGATCCGCAGCACCGCGTCGAGGACGATCGCCACGACGACGGCCTTCACGCCGGCCAGCACCGCGGCGACCGCCGGCAGCGCGCCGTGCGCCGCGTAGACCCAAGACAGGCCGAGCAGGACGAAGATCGACGGCAGGACGAAGAGGATCCCCGCCGCGAGGCCGCCGCGCAAGCCGTGCAGCGTCCAGCCGATGTACGTCGCGAGCTGCTGGGCTTCGGGTCCAGGAAGGAGGGAGCAGAAGTTGAGCGCGTGCAGGTAGCGCGGCTCGTCGATCCACTTGCGCTCGGTGACGAGATCGCGGTGCATCATCGCAATCTGTCCCGCCGGCCCGCCGAAGTTCACGCAGCCGAGGCGCGCCCAGTACTTGAGTGCCCTCCTGAACGATGGCGCCTCCGGCGCAGGGATCATTCCGGCGACCAGGCGGGCGCGACCAGCCGCCGCCGGCCGTCGCGCGACTTCAGGAGTCCCGGCTCTTCGAGGTCCTCGCGATCCCAGCGCTTGCAGGTCACCTGCTTGTGCTTCTGGTCGAGACCTTCGCAGTAGTTCGAGAAGATGCAGCGCCGGACCTCGGCGCCGCGGCCGAGGCGGATCTTGCGGAACCAGTCGGGGTCGGCGAGCGACTGGCGCGCCGCGGCGACAATGTCGGTGGCGCCGGCGGCGAGCAATTCTTCCGCCTGCGCGAAGCCCGAGATCCCGCCGGCGAGCACGACGGGTGTCGAGAAGCCGGCGCCGCGCACCGCGGCGCGGATCGCGCCGACTGCGGCGACGTTGCGCCCGAACGGCCCGAAGGCGTCCGAGATCGCCGTCGGCATGCACTCGTAACCGGAAGGTCCAGTGTAGGGGTATGCCGACCAGCCGACCTTCGGCTGCTTGGCGTCCTCGAACTTGCCGCCGCGCGACAAGGAGAGAAAGTGGATGCCGGCGCGCGCGAACTCGCAGGCGAAGTAGGCCGCGTCCTCCACCGTGCCGCCGGCCGACTCGACGCCGATCTTCTCCTCGGCGAGAAAGCGGCAGCCGACCGCGAAATCCGATCCGACCACGGAGCGCACCGCGGCGACGACTTCGAGCGGCAGCCGAGCCCGATGCTCCCGCGCCCCGCCGTAGCCATCGGAGCGGCTATTCAGCGGCGAGAGGAACGACGCCATCGTGTAGGCGTGGGCGAAGTGAAGCTCCACGCCGTCGAAGCCGGCGCGCTCGGCGCGCAGGGCCGCGGCAGCGAACAGCCCAGGCAAGACCCGAGGCAGCTCACGAACAGAAGGCAGATGGAGATCGGTCACCAACTCCCGCGCCCCGAACTGCAGATCGTGCCACTCGCGCTCCGACAGAACCTCGCGCAGCTCGGAATCGCTGAGCGTCAAGAGGGCGCCCCGAGCCTCCACGTCCCCCTTTACTGAAAGCCTCTCTTTGAGGGCGTCAGAAATCTTGAGGAAGCGGGAAAGAAAGACCTCTCGCTCCGGCCGCCGACGAATCGACAGGAAATCGATGATCTGAAGAAAGAGCTTCGTTCTTCCGCCGCTCGCGCGGCGGACGGTGGCGACCAGCTCGGACAACCCGGGAAGAAACCGGTCGTCGCCGACCCGCAGCAGCGGCCCGCTCGGTACGTCGCGGATGCCGGTCGCTTCGACGACGACCGCACCGGGCTGGCCCTTCGCAAAGCGCTCGTACCAGGCGAGCACCTCGGGGGTGACGAAGCCCTCCTCGGTGGCGCGCCAGGGCACCATCGCCGGCACCCAGGTGCGCTCGACGAGACGCACCGGCCCGAGATCGACGGGCTGAAACCAGCGCGCGGCGGTGGCCGCCTCAGCGGTCGGCCAGGCCGGCTCGGGCAGCGGGTGCCGAAGTCGTTCGGGGGGCTTCCACACGCGCGGAGTCTAGCGGCGAAAAAGAAAAGGGACACGATCTCTCGTGTCCCTTTTCGAGGATTCTCCGGCGACAGCCCGACCGCGATGGGCCGGCCGCGCCGGAGAGGTACCGCAGAACGGCTCAGGCGACGGCGCGCTTGCGCAGGGCGACGAACGCCGCGCCGGCGAGCGCGACGACGAGCAGCGCCAGGCCCCAACCACCGAGAGTCGGGACTTCGACGACCGACGGCGGCGGCGGGCCGCCCACCGCGTCACCGCCCACGTCGAGGACGATCTGCATGTTGCCAAAGCCGATCGCGCCGGTCGGCGTCGGAACGGTCACGCCGCAGTCGGCCGCCAGCAGGTAGGACGGGCCACTTTCACCCAGGTTGTTCGAGCCGATGAAGAACGAGTTGCCGGCGGCGGAACCGTCCGGCGTGAAGACCTCGACGACCATCTCGGTCCCGCCCGCCGGGAAGCTGGCCGCGAGCGGCACCGAAATTACCGTCAGCGACGAGTCCGGAATATTCACCGCCGCCGTGCCGAGCAGGGTCGGCGTGCCCGCGGGGAATGCGCCGCCGGTATTCGAGTAGACGTTGACCGTGATCGGCTGCGTGCCGCCGGCGCCTACAGCCTGTTCCACACCCACCTGGACCTCACAGACATCGAAACCGTCCGGGTAGCCGGTCATGTCGTAGGCGCGGAAATAACTGTTGTCGGCGTGAATGCCTCCGGTGTTGCAGCTCACGCTGTTCAAAGCGACGATGGACTGCGAAGTCGACTGCGTCAGCAGTACCGCGCCACACGTCGCCCCTTCGTGTCCACCGTTGCCCACCTGCCCGGCGACGCCCGTCGCACTGTGCGAGTAGCCGGCGCCCCAGGACGCCGATGCCGACAAGACAAGCAAGGCTGCCCCAATCATCCCCGTTCGCGTTCTCATCCGAACTCCCCTCTGGGAAAACTGCGTTTCAAAATGGTGACCTATGGCATATTACCATCTTCCGCGGCCCGACCGACCCCACCCTTACGGGCGGGTCAAACCTCCTGGCCGAGCAAGTCGCGGGCGATGACCAGGTGCTGGATCTCGGAGGTCCCCTCGTAGATTCGCAGGGCGCGCACTGCGCGGTAGAGCCGGTCGACCGTGCTGTGCGCGAGGACGCCGCGGCCACCCAGAATCTGCACGGCGTCGTCGACGATCCGCTGCGCCGCCTCGGTGGCGAACAACTTGGCCATCGCCGCTTCGCGGGTCACCCGCTCGGTGCCGCGATCGCGCTCCCAGGCGGCGCGGTAGGTGAGGAGCCGCGCTGCCGTGAGGTCGGTCGCCATGCGCGCGAGCTTCGCCTGGATCAGCTGGAAGTCGGCGAGCGCCGAACCGAACTGCCGGCGGGCGCGGGCATGCGCCACCGCCTCGCCCAGTGCCCTCGCCGCCATGCCGCAGGCCGCGGCGGCGACCGTCGGCCGGAGGAGATCGAGGGTGCGCATGCCGAGCTTGAATCCCTCCCCTTCTGCGCCGAGGCGCGACGTGGCAGGAATGCGGCAGCTCTCGAACGCGAGCTCCCCGAGCGGATGCGGCTCGGAAAGGACGTAGGGCGCGACGAAGCGCAGACCCGGCGTCTCCGCCGGCACCACGAAGCAGTCGATCCCCCGCGTGCGCTTGGCGCGGTCGGTGGAGGCGAAGACGCAGTAGAAATCGGCAATGCCGGCATTCGAGATGAAGCTCTTCACGCCATCGAGAACATAGTCCGCGCCGTCGCGGCGCGC
>JBGARM010000003.1:0-6634 GCA_044230215.1 Thermoanaerobaculia bacterium
CATCCAGCCCCGGCGGCTCGGGAGGGGAACCCCTCGGCCGATCGCCGTTCGGCCCTGGTGCTCGCCGAGCCCGAGGCGCCGGACGGCGACATCGAGCTCCATCTCCTCGCCGTCTCCCTGCTGGATTCGCTGCGCGCCCGGCTGAGTCAGGTCGCTGGCCTGACGCTGCTCGACGCCAGCACCGAGGCCGCGACGCCGGCGATTCCGCGCGTCCTGCTCACGCTCGGCCGCGACGCCGGCGACGACCATGCCCATCTCTCTGTGTTTCTGCTCGACGCGGGCGGACAGAACGCGCCGCGCAGGACACCTCTCGAACGCGCCGAGGTTCCCCTGCTCGGCTCGACCCGCGACCTGCAGCGCTTCAACAACCTGCGCGAGCGCCTCGCCGAGCGTCTGGTCCAGGCCCTCCTGCCGGCGGTCGAGCTCCAGCCCGGCCGGCCCGGCCTGAGCCCGAGCGACCCGGAGGCCTACCGCCTCTATCTCCTCGCGCTCGATCGCAGCGAGGCGGTGAGCTGCGACAATGCCTCGTTCGTCGCCCTGCTGCGCGATTCGCTCGCCCGCGATCCGCAGTTCGCTCCGGCGTGGGAGGTCCTGGGCTGGGCCGAATACGGGCTGGTGGCCTATTGCGCGGGAGAGGCGACGCACTATGCCGACGCGCTCGCCGCCGCCGAACACGCCCTCGCCATCGCGCCGTCGTGGTCACCGGCGCTGCTGCTGCAGATGTCGGTGCTCGTCGAGACCGGACGCTGGCCGGAAGCCTGGCGGGCGGTGACGACAGCGGCGGCGACGGGCCACGACCCGGCGACCATCTCTTTCGCGCGCTCCTTTCTTCTCACCTACGCCGGCGAGCTCCCGGCGGCGCGCGCCGAGCTCGACGCCTGCCTCGCCGCCGACCCGCTCTTCCTCTCCGCAACCAGCTGGGTGCCTAACGCCCTGCTGTACTCGGGCGAGATCGAACGCTACCTGCGCCTGCTGCCGGCGCCGAGCTCGCCTTTCATGCGATATTTCCGGGCCGAGGCGCTACTGCGGCTCGACCGCGTCGCCGAAGCGGCCGAGGTCCTGCGACCCGCCTTCGCTTCCAACCCGGGAGACCAGGCGGCGCGTCTCGCTGAAGCCCTGCTGCAGTTGCTCGAGGGGAATCGCGCAGCGGCGCTGACCATCCTCCGGGCGCTCGACGAGCAGCGCCGCCGGCTCGGCACCGGCGACGGCGAAGCGAGCTTCCGCATCGCCTCTCTGTTCGCGCGGGCCGGCGACCAGCAGGCCGCGCTGGCCTCCCTCGAACGGGCGCTCGACCAGGGCTTCCTCTCCTCCGCCGCCTTCGAAGCTGAGCCGGGTTTCGCTCCCCTCGCCCGCGAGCCCCGATTCCGCGCGCTGGTGGACAGCGCGCGCGCCCGCGCCCGCAGCGTCCTCGCCTCGGCCGGCGTCGGGACCGCCCGGGACGACGGCTGACGGCGCCGTCCTCGCCGTTTCCTATCGATTCCCTACCGGTTTCTTGACGACGCGGGGTGCGCCGGTGCCACATCCTTGCGCCTTCCATGCGCCGTGTCCCTCTCGCGCTCGTCGTCGCCGCCCTCGTCGGCGCCGCCGGCTTCGTCGCTGCCGGCCCTGGGCGGCGCTCGAACGCTAGCCCAGCGGTCCTCTCGGTCCCCGCCCCCCCCGAGCTCGCGCTGCTCTGGCCCGGCCCCGCGGCTGCGGGCCCCGATTCGACCTGGCCGGGAGGATTCCGCGTCGTTCATCGCGGAGGCGGTGCCAGCGGGCCGGTCGTCCTGACGGTCCGCACGCCGCTCGGCATCGCTTACGACTCGCAGATCCTGGCGCACCTCGATCCCGGCGAGTCGGCCGCCGCCGAGCTCGCGCTGCCGCTCGCCGCCGGCATGACGGCCCTGTGCCTCGAGGTGCGCTCGACGAGCGCCGATCCGGCCCTTGGCGAAGTCGACCTGACCGACAACCGTATCTGCCGCCGGCCCGGAGAGGCCGAGCGGTTTCCCCATTCGATCCGAGCGACCTCCCAGGAGACCCACAGATGAACCGGATGACCGCCCTCTGCTCAGCCGTCCTCGCCCTCCTCGCCCCGGCCGCCGCCCTCCACGGCGACAGCACGATCACCGTCAATTCGAGCACCGACGGCATCGTCATCGACAACGAGCTGACCCTCCGGGAGGCGATGATCCTCGGCGGCTGGTACGAAACCGCTCCCGATGGCGGAAATCCCGGCAAGGTCTGCTTCACCGCGGCCGAGAAGGCGCAGGTCGCCGGCGCAGGGGCGGGGTGCTTCGGCGTCGCCAGCCCGACGCTTGCCGGCTGCACCTACAACCCGCTCAACGAGACCCGTTACGTGCCCGACAACAACTGCTTCGGATCGCTGAGCGGACCCGGATTCGGCAGGAACGACACCGACCAGATCGTCTTCGCACCGGCGATCTCCACAATCGTCACCTACGGGGTTCTCAACGCTGCCCGCTTCGACACCCTCGACGGTGCCCTTCCCGGCGGAGGGCGGGTGCGGCTGCTGTTCAGCGGCATCGCGGCAACCAACGCGGCGATCTATCTCCAGAAGACACCGTACGGCGTCGAGCCCGACCAGGTCCGGATCCGCAACCTCGAGATCGAGGGCTTCACCGCCGATTGCATCCGCGGCATCGGCGCCCGGGACTCGGAGTTCACCAACCTGGTGCTTCACGGTTGCGGGCAGAACGGCATCCGCCTCTCCTTCGGTACCCGCAACCCCTCCGGCAACAAGATCGGCGGGGGCGCCGGCTTCGGCAACGAGATTCGCGAACAGGCGCAGTACGGCATCCGGATCGAGGGTTCGGCGGCGTTGCTGTCGGCGGCGGTGGTCAATCGGATCCATGGCAACCGGATCGGCTGGTCGCTCGCGGCGCCGGGAGCCGCGCTCGGCAACAACCTCGGCGGAATCGCTGTCGTCGACAGCGCCCTGACCCAGATCGGTTCGACGGCCGTCGCCGAAGCCAACCGCATCGCTGGCAACGGCGGGCCGGCGATCCACCTCTACGGCTCGCTGACTTCGCAGGCCGAGATCGTCGGCAACTATCTCGGGACGATCGACCCGGCCGGGACATGGATCGCGAAGCCCAATGCCGGCGGGGTCGTCGTCGAAGCCGGGGCGAGCAACAACGTCGTCGGCGGCAGCACCACCTCCCGCCGCAACGTCATCGCCGGCAACATCGGTCCTGGCATCCGTCTCCTGAACGAAGGCGACTTCAACACCATCCAGGGCAACCGCATCGGCCTCGATCCGTCCGGCGCGGCGATGGGCAACGCCGGCGACGGCATCCGCATCGAGGGGCCGGCCAGCCAGAACCAGGTCGTCGGCAATCTGGTCTCGGCCAACACCGGCGTCGGCGTCCACATCACCGGCGCCGGCGCCGACAGCAACACCGTCGATCTCAACGTCATCGGTCTGGACACCAGCCAGTCGCTCGATCGCGGCAACTCGAGTCACGGCGTGCAGGTCGACGGCGGCGCGAAGAACAACAAGATCGGCTCGGGGGCCGGTCAGGGCAACCACGTCGCCGGCAACGACAACGACGGCATCCAGATCCAGGGCGCCGGCACCGACGGCAACCAGGTCTTCGCCAATCTCGTCGGTCTCGACTTCAACCGCTTCAACGCCGTGCCGAACAGCTGGGGCGGCGTCACCATCCTGTTCGGCGCCAAGAACAACACCATCGGCGCCGTCGGCGCGGGCAACACGCTCTCCGGCAACGGCGTGGTCGGGGTCTACCTGTTCGGCAGCGGCACCAGCCAGAACACGATCCGCGGCAACAGGATCGGGCTCTCCGCCGGCGACGGCGCGATCGGCAACGCCCAGGGCGGAATCCGCATCCTCTCCGACGCCGACCTCAACACGGTCGACGCCAACGTCGTTTCGGGCAACGGCGGCCCCGGAATCGAGGTCCTGGGGCCCGGTCTCGCCGGCGGACCGATCACCAACAACCTCGTCGGCCGCGACGCCGCGGACCTCGTCGACCGCCCGAACTTCGGCGCCGGCATCGCGCTGAGTGGCGGCGTGCTTGGGGCGGAGATCACCGGCAACACCGTGCGCGCCAACTTCGGCGCCGGGATCTACCTCGGCGGCGCGACGACCTCCGGGACTCTGGTCCGGAGCAACACCGTCAGCGGCCAGGTCGGCGACGGTATCGCGCTCGACGGCGCTTCGGGCAACGTCATCGGCAACCTCTCGCCGCTGCAGCCGAACGACATCCGCCAGAACGGGGGCTTTGCGGTGCATGTGATCTCGGGCAGCGGCAATCCGATTCGTGGCAATCTGCTGCGGGAGTCGAGTCATGCGATCAGCCTCGGGGCCGGCTTGCCGCCCAACGATCCGTTCGACACCGACGGCGGGCCGAACCTGCAGCAGAACTTCCCCATTCCGGCGAACCTCTTCGTCGGCACGAATCATTGGGAGCTTCGCTGGGGACTCATGAGCGCCGCCAACACCTCCTATGCAGTCGACTTCTACGTCGGGGAGTGCGACGCGCGGGGCCGCGGCTTGCCGCAGCAGCGGCTGGGCTCGGTCACCGTCGTCACCGACGCACGGGGCCTCTACCGCGGCACGGACTTCTTCCTCGGGGTGCCTCCGATCGGGCCGCACGTCTTTCTCGCCGCCACCGACCTGTCGGCGAACAGCTCCGAGCTCTCCCCCTGCCTGCCGTTCGCCGACACCGACCGCATCCTCGTCGACGGCTTCGAGTCCGGCTATCTCGACGGCTGGAGCGACTGGGCCGGCGCGGCGCCGTGACCGCGAGGAGCTTCCCTGTCCCCTCCGGACCGCCGTCGACGTAGTGTGGGGAAAGGAGATTCCCATGTCCCGATTCCGCCCTGCCGCTGGTCGCTCTCTCGCTGCCGTCGCCGGCGCCGCTGCCCTGCTGGCGGCCCCGCTTCTGGCCGTCACCCCGGTCACGCCGCAGAAGACCGCCGGCAAGGTGACGGTCAACGGCAAGCCGCTCGGGGTGAACCACGCCTATCTCTTCCACGCCCCCGACAACTGGGAGGAAAGCCAAGTCAACGCGGTCGTGCTGATCACCGCGCAGCCGCTCGACGAGGCGAAGCTCAGGCAAGCGAAGACGCTCCGCGACGCGCTGCAGTTCGCTCCGGAGCGGGTGGTCGTCGAGGCGCGGCCGGGCGGCAAGGCCGACATCTCGATCTGCCATCCGGCCTTCGGTGACGGCATGTGCTACTCGACCTCGGTCTCCGGCGCCGACGAGTGGAAGGAGGAGCCGGCCGCGCCGGGGCACTTCGCCGGCCACCTGCGCGTCTTCGGCGGCGAGGCGTGGAAGGTGTTCGAGAAGTACGACCTGTTCTACGACCTCACCTTCGACGCCGCCCCGATCGTCGACTTCAAGAGCCGGAGATAGCCGCCGGCGGGTCCGCCATCCTGCCGCGGGGACCGGCTTGCTATCCTCGCTGCCGATGAGCGCTCGAAGAGTCTTCGACAAGGTTTCCGATGCCGTCGGCGACACGCCGATGGTGCGTCTGCGCCGGGCGGTGCCCGGCTTCGCGGGTGAGGTCTACGCCAAGCTCGAGTACATGAATCCGATGGGCAGCGTGAAGGACCGCATCGCCCGCCACATGGTCGAGCAGGCGATGGCCGACGGCCGCCTGCGAGCCGGCGGCACGGTCGTCGAGGCGTCGTCGGGCAACACGGCGATGGGTCTGGCGATGATGGCGATCGAGTACGGCCTGCGCTGCGTCATGGTGGTGCGCAAGCAGACCAGCCCGGAGAAGATCGACGCCCTGCGCGCCATGGGCGTCGAGCTCGTGCTGGTGGACGGCGACCTGCCGCCCGAGCATCCCGACAGCTACAACCGCATGGCCCGCCGGCTCGCCGCCGAGATCCCCGGCGCCTTCTTCCCCGACCAGCACAACGACCGCGCCAACAACGAGGCGCACTACCGCTCGACCGGCCCCGAGATCTGGCGCCAGATGGAGGGCCGCATCGACTGGTTCGTCGCCGGCATCGGCACCGGCGGCACGGTCTCCGGCGTGGCGCGTTACCTCAAGGAGCAGGATCCGAAGGTCAAGGTGATGGCGGTGGACATCGCCGGCTCGGTCTTCACCGACCATTTCAAGCACGGCCGCCGCGTGACCCCGAGCCGGACGCTGGTCGAGGGGTTGGGCGACGAGGAGATCATCGGCTGCCCGGAGTGGGAGCGCCTCGACGACATGGTGCAGGCGACCGACCGCGAGGCGATCCTCGCCGCCCGCGAACTGGCGCGCACCGAGGCGATCTTCGCCGGCGGCTCCTCCGGGGCCACGCTCTGGGGCGTCCGACAGCTGGCCGCCCGGCTCACCGCCGCCGGCACCGGCTCGGGAACGCGCATCGCCACCCTGTTCGCCGACTCCGGCAACCGCTACCTGTCGACGATCTACAGCGACGCCTGGATCGCCAAGCAGGGCTGGTCGTAGCCCGAAGCGGCGATCAGCCTAGAACCAGCGCTCGACTTGCGACAGCAGCTCGCGGGCGTCGCGCTGGAAGTAGACGTTCCAGCGCAGCGGACTCGCAGCCGCAGCTGGATTCTGCTCGACGACCCACTCCAGCTCCCGGCGGAAGGCCGCCCGATCGCCGGTCTTGATGTGGAGGTACTTCGCGCGGCCCCAACGCGGCAGCAAC
>JBGARM010000003.1:6644-29200 GCA_044230215.1 Thermoanaerobaculia bacterium
CTGGCGCACGTCGTCGAGCAGAACGTCGGCGCCGCGAATGCGGCCTACCAGCAGATCTACCAGGCCAACGTCGGGCTCATGCGTTTCCTGGCCGAACCGCGCGTGCACGTGCCGCGCGCGCTGCAGATCGCCGCCGGCGGAGGGCGGCAGACCGATGAAGTAGATCGCGAGCGAGAACGGCACGGCACCCTCTTCGAAGCCCGGGTCGAGCGCCATCATCCGCTCCATCACCTGCCGCGTCCGCAGCATCCAGCGAAAGTGCAGCAGGTGCCCGGGACCGCTCAGGCACTCCTTGTAGTAGTACGAGACACCGGTGACCCAGAAGAGCATCGCGCGCATGTCCTCGAGCCCCAGCTCGGCGCTCGCTTCGCCGAGTGCCTCGCCCGCGTCGACGCGGCGGCGGAAGCCGGGATTCGCGGCCATGGCCTGCTCCGAGTAGCGAATACCGGTGGTGTAGGAGAGCGCCTTTTCCCGCCGCCCGCCGGCATAGGCGGCACCGTAGAGGATGTGGGCCTCGGCAAGCCGCACCAGCACGTCGCCCGCCTCGGGCGCGAGGCGCAGCGCTTCGTCGTAGGCGGCGATCGCCTGCCGCAGCCGACCGGCATCGCTGGCCTCTTCGAACAACGCCTCGGCGCGCGCCAGGGCGGCGCCGGCGTCACCGCCTGTCGCAGCCTCAGCCGGGCGGCTGGAGGCATGCGCCAGCGGCGACGATTCCCAGCCCGGCGTCCAGGTCATGCAGCCGCCGCAGAGGAGCAGCAGAGCCGGTAGTGCGGAGCGCGGAGCGGGCACGATGAATGGTGAAAACCGTAGCACGCCTGAGAGTGTCTTATACGAGCGCGCACCGGGACCGCCCTGCCGAGCTGACCCCGAAAGGGGACGGGCCGGCGGCGGATCGGGCTACGGTGCCGGGCTGGAGGGCGGCTTCTGCGCTTCGCCGGTCATCGGCACGAAGCGCACCGGGGCGACGTTCTTGCGCTCGATGCCGGTCGGCGTGCGGGTGTAGACGAGCAGGTCCTGGAAGAAGGAGCCGACCGGGATGACCAGCTTGCCGCCGACCTTGAGCTGGTCGAGGAGCGGCTGCGGCACCTTCTCCGGCGCGGCGGTCACCAGGATGCCGTCGAAGGGGGCCGCCTCCGGCCAGCCGGCGTAGCCGTCGCCGACCCGGAAGTGGATGTTGCTGTAACCCAGGCCTTCGATCGCCTTGCGCGCGCTCTCCGACAGCGAGCCGAGGATCTCGATGGTGTAGACCTCGCCGGCGACCTTCGACAGCACCGCCGCCTGATAGCCCGAGCCGGTGCCGATCTCGAGCACCCTCTCGCCCCCCTTGAGGTCGAGGAGAGAGGTCATGAGCGCCACGATGTAGGGCTGCGAGATCGTCTGCTGCGAGCCAATCGGCAGGGGAAAGTCCTCGTAGGCCTGCGGCCGGACCTTCTCGGGCACGAAGAGGTGGCGCGGCACCTGGCCCATGGCGTCGAGCACCCGGCGGTCCGAAACCCCGCGCTCGCGCACCACCTCGACCATCTGCTGCCGCCGCAGCGCCGACAGATCCTCCTGCGCACTCGCCCGCACGGGAAGAAAGTAGCAGACCGCCAGCGCCGCCAGGGCGACGAGGCGTCTGCTTGCGTGGGGCAGTCGATTTTCGGGCACGGTGAGGTGCATTCTCCCCGTCGTGGGCTGCAAAGTTCAAGCCATGCCTCGGCGCCAGGGGGGCGAGGTCGTCGCATTGCTAGGATGAGCCGGTGAATTCCGGCAAACTCCCGCTCGCAGAAATCGTCGCCCGCAGCGAACACCTGCTGCGCCTCTCGCCGGCCGATGCCACGATCGTCAGCTGGATCGAGAACGCCGCGAACCTGGCGATGGAGAGCACCCGCAGCCGGCGGGCCGAGGCCACGGCGACGCGGATCGTCGTCCTGCGCGTGCGCGAGGGCCGACGCACCGGCCTCGCCCGCTGCGAAGCGAACGACGTCGGCGAGCTCCAGGCGACGCTCCGCCAGGCGCTGGCGATGGCCCGCGGCGCCTCCATCTCGCCCGAATGGGAATGGCCGCGCGGCTCCGAAGAGCCGGTTTCCTCGCCGACCCTGGACGGCCTGCACGACGCCGAGGTCGCCGAGCTCGCGCCGCCGGCGGCGCTCGCAGCCCTGCAGAAGCTCTCCGACCGCCAGTCGACTCTGCGCTGCTCCTGGTCCGAGCTCCAGCTCGTGGTCGCCGCGACCGGCCGCCCGACCCGGGCGGCCCGCGCCACCGAGATCAGCCTCGAAGCGCGCACCGGGCGACGGCCCGGATCGGGCTTCGCCGCTGCCTCCAGCCGGACGCTGCGCGATCTCGCCCTGGCCGAGCTGGTCGCCCGCGCCCAGGCGCTGCAGGCGACCGAGATCAGCGAAGCGGTGCCGGACCCGGCGGCGCCGGCCGTCCTCGCTCCCGAAGCGGCGGTGGCGCTCCTCGAGCTCGTGGCGCGCGAGGTCTTCTCGGGCCGGCGCTTCGTCGCCGGGCAGGGGCCGCTCGCCGATCCCGCCGAGCGGCGCACGCTCTCGCCCCTCGTCCGGCTGGTGGACGAGCCGGGGGAGGCGCTGACGCTCGGATTTCCGTTCGACTACGACGGTCTGCTGAAGCGGCGGCGCGAGCTCGTGCACGACGGCGAGCTCGCCGGACCGGTTCTCGATCTCGAGCTCGCCGCGCGCTGCGGCCGCCTCTCGACCGGACACAGTTCCGCCGGCGAGGACGCCATCCCCGGCCATCCGCAATGGCTCGCCGGTGAGGAGGGAGAGGACGACCTCCTGCGGCGCTCGCCGGGCGGCATCCGCATCGGCTCGATCGAGAACCTGCGCTGCCTGCCCGGCCCGGGCCTGCCGTTCCGCGGCGTCGCCCGGAGCGTCCGCCGGATCGGCGAGGGCGGCCGGCTCGAGGCCGCCCTGCCGCCGCTCATCTGGACCGGCAAGCTCCTCGACCTGCTCGCCGCCGTCGACGGCGCGGGCCGCGAGCGCAGGTTGTGGATTCCCGCGCTGAATCGCGCGCCGGCCCTGGCTCCCGCGCTGCGCCTCGCCGTCGTCGGCGCGCTGCAGCCGTCGCGCGAAGTGCGCGGCTAGCCCTCTTCAGGAGGCCGAGCGGCGCAGCAGCAGCACGGTCTGGTCGTCGCCCTGGGGGAGCTCCCCGGCGTGCGCGCTGACCTCGCGGTCGATGCGCCGCATGAGCTCGTCGAGCGGCGCTTCGCGGGCGTCGGCAAGGAGCGCCGCTAGGCGATCGAAACCGAACTCGACGTCGTCCGGGCCGACCGCTTCAGTGATGCCGTCGCTGTAGAGGCAGAGCAGATCTCCCGGTTCGACCGTCGTCACCTCGGTGCGGCAGCTCACGCCGGGCATCAGTCCGAGCGGCAGTCCGCCCGGCCCCATCTGCTCGACGCCCCCGCGGGCACGCACGACGATCCCCGGATTGTGGCCGGCGTTGAGATAGTGCAGCTCGCCGGTCGCGGTTTCGAGGCGGGCGGCCAGCAGGGTGATGAACTTGTTCGCCGCCGACGAAGCCAGGATGTGCTCGTTCAGGCGAAAGAAGAGATCGGAGCCGAGCTCGAGCCGGTCGAGCAGCAGCCGCAGCGCCGAGTGCAGGGTGGACACGAGCAGCGCCGCCGGCACCCCCTTGCCCGAGACGTCGCCCAACACCAGGCCCCACGTCCGGCCGCCGGCGAAGGGAAAGAAATCGTAGTAGTCGCCGCCGATGTGCTTCGCCGGCCGGTTCCAGCCGGCGAGCTCGTAGCCCGGAATCTGCGGCGTCCCCTTGGGCAGGATCTGGCGCTGAATTTCGGAGGCGAGCTCGATCTCGCGCTCGAGACGCTCCTTCTCGAGCGCCTGGCGATGCAGATCGGCGTTCTCGAGCGCGATCGCCGCCTGATTGGCGAGCAGGTCGAGCGTCCGCCGGTCGGCGGGAGAGAACGGCCCGACGCCCTTGCGGCTCTCCTTGTCGCCGATCACCAGCAGGCCTTTCGGCAGGCCGTCGATGGCGACCGGGACACCGAGCACATAGAGCGCCCCGGGCAGCACGCAGCAGGTCGGCCGCGGCGTCCCGGCGAGAAGCTCCTGCGTTTCGACATCGTCGGGATCGAGCCGCGCCTGGGCGTCGCCGCCGAAGGCGCGATGCAGGTCGAGACGGGCGTTCTGCAGGAGATAGAGGGCGCCGCGCCGGGCATCGGAGAGCGACACCGCGCGCATCAGGATCTCCTCGCACAGGCGCTCGAAGTCGAGCGTCGAGGCGATGGCGAGGCCGACGTCGTAGAGCGCTTCGAGCTGCACACCGCGCGACTTGACCTCGAAGTCCTGGCGCTTCAGCTGGCCGCGCAGCACCAGCTCGCGCGCCGCCGTCACCAGGGCGAGGAGCACCGCCGGCGTCGCTATCCCTGGGTCCCGTTGCGTGCCGCTCCAGCGCACCAGGCCGCCGCAGAACTCCAACTGGTTCGCCGGCTCGGCGCTTGCCGCCGCCAGGAGCTCTTCGTGGGCCGAGCCCGGGGTGGCGAGCTCGCGGCGGAAGCCGCGCTCGGTCTTGAGGTAGAGCGCCGCGCCGCCCGCACCGGTGGCGCGATCGAGCAGGTGGAGAAGTTGTTCGACGAGCTGGCGCCCCTGCGGCTCGCGTCGCGCCAGAGCGAGAAGCTCTTCTTCGAGGTTGTCCGAGGCTCGCCGATTCGTAGCGGCTGAAGGAGGTCCGCCGGCGTTCACGGCGCGAGCTGCGTCACCGCGGTCGTCTGGTCGGGATAGATCGAGGCGTACTGCGCCAGGCCCATGATGTGGAAGGTCTTCTCGATGGTCGGGGTGAGGGCGCAAAAAGCGAGCTTGCCGTCCACTTCCAGCATTTTCTCGATGATCTCGATGAGGATCGAGATGCCGATCGAGTTGATGATCTTCGTCCCGGTCAGGTCGAGCAGGAGACTGCGGTACCCCGACTCCAACAGCTCGTAAGCGACGCGGGCGATCTCTTCGCCCCCCTGGTTGTTGATGTAGCCCTCGGTCTGAATCACGGCGAGTGCGTCGCGGCGATCGATGGTCAGTTTGAGCGCTTCGGTCATCGTTCCCCGTCCCTTCCCTAGCGTGACTTGCTCATGACTACGGTGGTGCCGTTCGAGCCCGAGAGGATGCGCACTTCGTCCATGAGTCCCTGAATGATCTTAAGGCCCCAGCCGCGCTTGCGCGAGCCCTTGAGCTTGGTTTCGATCCGGGGCTCCTCCACCTCGGAAAAGGCGAAGCCGACGCCGCGGTCGTGGACGCTGATCTCCAGGCAGTCCGGTTCGCCGTCGCCGATCAGGCAGAAGGTGAGCTCCACCTTGCGCTCCGCGGAGTGGCTGTGCTCGAAGGCGTTGATGCAGGCTTCGACGACGGCCAGGCGGACTTCGTCGACGCGGTCCGGGCTCATGCCGATGAACGCCGCCAGGGAGCTCGCGGCCTGACTGGCCACGACCTCCATGTCAGGCGCCATGGGGAGTGTCAACTTGACCTCCCGCAGCCGGGACCGTCCAGGCATCAGGCTCTCGCTCTCAAAAGCTCAAAAAGAGCTGCACCAGGTAGACCAGCGCCGGAGGAATGCGGTCGGTAGCGAGGAGCCAGGTGACGCTTCCAATAGCGACGGTTCCGGCGATCCATTCGATCGGCAACGCACGGACATCAATCGACTTGGCGGCGGACTGTAGCATGAGCAATCTCCTTGGTGGCAGGAGACAGAGGCAACCCCGCTGCCAACTCCGGCCCCGCCTCACCCGGGAAACTCCAAGTCCTTGTCGAAAAGACACTTAGGTGCGACGGGTGGACTCGGGGTCGGGACCTTCTGTCGAGCGCCACCGGGACGTTTTGTCGCAGGCATTGAAGTGCGCGGCGATCTCTTCGTCCCAAAACGCTGAAGAGTCGCAGCGGCAGCCTCAATGAGGCTTTTTGTCCCTTGCTGGTCTTTTTGTCTCACATTCCGCAAAGGCTTCGGAATGAGACGTTTACGGACTGCAGGCTCAGAACCCCTTGCGATGGAGGGTCCGACGGTCGACCCCCAGAAGCCTGGCCGCCGCGCTGCGGTTGCCGCTTGCCAGTCTGAGCACGCGCTCGATGTGGCGGCGCTCCACCGCCCCGAGGTCGAGAGCCTCGGGGCCCGAGGCGCGGCTCTCGCTGCCGAGGAGCGAGCGCACGAGCGTCGCCTCGACGGCCCCCTCCGCCAGCGAGACCGCACCGGCGATGAGGTTCTCGAGCTCGCGCACGTTGCCCGGATAGTCGTAATCGAGCAGCAGGGCGAGCGCTTCGCGGGTGATCTGCGGCACGGGGATCCCCTCCCGGCGGCAGAACTGCTCGACGAAGTGGCGCACCAGCAAGGGGATCTCCTCGCGCCTCTGCCGCAGCGGCGGCAACTCGAGCTCGACGCCCTTGATGCGGTACCAGAGGTCCTCGCGGAAACGCCCGGCGCCGACCAGCTCTTCGAGGCTGCGGTGGGTCGCCGCCACCAGCCGCACGTCCACCGCAATCGGCCTTTCGCCGCCGAGGCGGACGATCTCGCGCTCCTGCAGCGCCCGCAGGAGCTTGACCTGCAGCGCCGTCGGCATGTCGCCGATCTCGTCGAGGAAGAGCGTGCCGCCGTCGGCCAGCTCGAACTTGCCGCGCCGCGCCGAGACCCCGGTCGCGACCCCGCCCTCGATGCCGAAGAGCTCGCTCTCGAGCAGCGACTCCGGCAACGCGCCGCAGTTGATGGCGACCAGCGAGCCGCTGCGGCCGGAGAGGTGGTGCAGAAGCTTCGCCACCAGCTCCTTGCCGGTGCCGCTCTCGCCGCGGACGAGCACGTTGACGCTGCGTGGCGCGACGCGCTCGACGAGCTCGAGGACGCGGCGCATGCCGGGCGACGCCGCGACGATGCCGGAGCCCTCGAGCTCCGAGGCGAGCTGGCCGCGGAGGACCTTGTTCTCCTCCGCCAGCTGCTCGCTGCGCGTTTCCAGGCGCTCGATCTGGCGCGCGCCGTCGAGCGCCACGCCGGCGAGCGCGGCGACCGACTCGAGAAAGCGCCGGTCCTCGGCCGAGAAGCCGCCTTCGCCGCCGCCGCGCTCCTCCTTGTCGAGCAGAGCGAGATAGCCCAGGAAGACCCCGCGATAGCCGAGCGGCGTCGCGATCAGCTCACGAAACGGCACGCCGGCAAAGTGGCCGTCGCGGCGCACCAGCGTCTGGCCCTCGGCCAAGAGCTCGCGCCACAGCGGCTCGGCCAGGAGCTCGGCACCGGAAGGCCGCACATCGGGCCAGCCGACGACGGCGTGCGCCCGGCTGCCGGCCGCCGCCTCGCGCGTCACCGCCACCGCCACCGCCGGGTCGAGCACGGCGCAGACGCGCTCGAGCAGCTCGTCGACGAGCTCCTGCTCCTGGCGCTCGGCATGGAGCTTGAGCGCCAGATCGTAGAGCGTCTCGAGCTGCAGCAGGCGCCGCCGGTCGGCGAAAGTCGCGGCTCCGGACATGGCGGAATTGTACGCCCGCCGGCCGCTCCCGCGCTTCAGTGGAACTGTGGGTGTTCGAGAATCCGCTGCGCGAACGCGTCCTGCTCGCCGGCCGCGACGTCGTTCGGGAAGCGCGCCTGCGACCGGCCCCAGCGCGCCAGCCACTCGTCGCCCAGGAGGTCGTGGCGGCCGGAGCGCTGCGCGACCGCCGCCGCCGTCAGCGCGATGGTGCTCTCGGGCCGGCCGCCGGTGGAGCGTCCTCGGGCGACCCAGAAGCCTGCGCCCAGCATGGCCACGCGCGCCGCCGTGGAGGCGGTGTAGGTGAAGAGCTCGACAGCCCGGCCGGCGCAGGCGGCATGGAGGCGCTCGAAGGTCGCCAGCGCCCAGGCCTCGGGGTGCGTCGCGCCGGAGAACAGGTCGTAGAAGATCAGGTCCGGCGCGTACGGCGCCCGCGCCAGGGTGTCGGCGAAGTCCCCGGCGTGCAGGCGCCACTCGAGACCCGCCTGCCTGCGCGACGTCCACGCGCCGCTCGCGAGCAGCGCGACGGGCCCGGCGTGGCGCAGATACGGAAAGTGGCGGTGGTGGCGGAGCGCCAGCCGAAGCGGGTCGAGATCGGTCTCGAAGCTGAGGATCCGCAGCCCGCGAATGCCTCGAACGCCGTCGCCGGCGGCGGCGTCCTCGTAGCAGCGGATCGCCGCCATCGCATTGGCCGCGGCGCCGAGCCCCACGTCCCAGACCGCGAGCGGCGCCGCGGCCGCCGGATCCTCGCCGGCGCGAAGACGCAGGCGCTCGCCGAGGCCCGACTGCTCGACGTAGAGGCTGCGGGCCTCGTCCATCGGCGGCG
Organism: Thermoanaerobaculia bacterium; assembly: GCA_044230215.1. GTDB lineage: Bacteria > Acidobacteriota > Thermoanaerobaculia > Multivoradales > JAGPDF01 > JAGPDF01. The sequence continues at coordinate 14,918 of JBGARM010000003.1, forward strand.
TGCGCGCGTGCATGGTCTCGCCCGAGGCGACGTGGCGGATGCTGGCGAAACCTGCGGGCGCCATATGCACGGCGTAGGCCCCCTTCACCATCGCTTGAGCTGCCGCCAGGGCCGCCGATCTGGCGACCTTTCGCACCCGTGACCGCTTCACCGGGTTGTCCAGATCGTCGGCGCCGAGCGCCTCCTGCTTCGCGCGGTAGAGAGCCGCGAAACGGTCCGCCACGATGCTCTCGCGGACCTCCCGCATCAGCCGGTGGTAGAAGTGCAGATTGTGCTGCCCCAGGAGCTGCCAGCCGAGCGGCTCGCGCACCTTGATGAGATGGTGCAGGTAGGCGCGCGAATGGCGCGGGCAGGTCGGGCAATCGCAGTCCGGATCGAGCGCCAGATCGGCCAGCGCGTGGACGGTCCGGCGCAATTGCAGATAACCGCGGGAGGTGAACGCCCCGCCGCGCTGCGCCACCTGCGTCGGAATGATGCAGTCGAACATGTCGACCCCGCGGTGGACCGCCTCCAGGAGGTCGAGGGGCGTGCCCACGCCCATCAGGTAGCGCGGCTTGTCCGCCGGCAGGCACTGGGCGGTGAGCGCGCACATCTCCTCGCGCTCGGAGCGGCTCTCGCCCACCGCCAGGCCGCCGATCGCGTAGCCGTCGAACGGCATCGCGGCGAGGCGCGCCGCGCTCTCGCGCCGCAGGTCGGGAAAGAGGGCGCCCTGGACGATGCCGAAGAGGGCCTGCGGCGACTGCCCGCGCGCAGCGAGGCAACGCAGCGCCCAGCGCGCCGTGAGGTCGGCCGCGGCGCGGGCGGTGGCGAGATCGACGGTGGAGGCCACGCAGTGGTCGAAGGCCATCATGATGTCGCCGCCGATGGCGATCTGCGTCGCGATGCTCGACTCCGGGGAGAGGAGCACCGGGCGGTGATCGACGTAGCTGCGGAAGGTGGCCCCCTCCTCGGAGACCGTCCGCGCGCCCGGGAGAGAAAAGACCTGGTAGCCGCCGGAGTCGGTGAGCACCGCCCGCGGCCAGCTCATGAAGCGGTGAATGCCGCCGAGCCGGCGCAAGACCTCCGGCCCTGGCCGCAGCAGCAGGTGGTAGGTGTTGGCGAGCAGCACCTGCGACCCCGAGTCGAGGAGCGTCTGCGGCAGCTGCGCCTTCACCGTCGCCTGGGTGCCCACCGGCATGAAGACCGGGGTCAGGACGGGGCCGTGCAGAGTGTCGAGAACGCCGGCGCGCGCGCTCGACCCGCTCGCGGTCGCGATTCTGCGGAAGCTCGACGTCTCAGACCCCGAACTGGCGCAGGTGGTGATCGAGGTGCTTGTAGATCAGCCGTCCCCATTCGGCGCCGCTCATCCGGCCGAAGAAGGTATGGACGGTTCCGTTCGCCGCCTCGGGCCCGCGCTCGACGAACCGCGCCAGCACGGACAGCAGGCGCGCCTTCTCGCTCGCGAAGTTCCGCCGGTCGCCGACGAGGAACGCCGGATCGGTGGGCGAGGACTTCGGGAACGGCGCGTCGCCCAGATACTTGCGCCGCACCAGAGGCGCGAAGAGCTTGCCGATCAGCAGCTGCTTGCGCGCCGGGTTCCCGAGCGGCAGCTCGATCGCGACGGCGCAGTGCGCCAGCATCTGGGCCGGGTCCATCTTGCCCCACTGCCGCACCCCCTGAGGGAGCAGCTCCCCGAGTCGCGAGAGGATCCGCTGGCGATCGGCGGCGTCGAAGATGGAACCGACGGAAGGTTCGGGCACGGGAAGATCTCCTCTTCTGTCAGCGTCCAGCCAGCGCCGCCGGCCGCGCGGCGAGGGAGCGGGCGAGGAACTGGCCGGTGTAGCTCGCCTTGATCCTGGCCACCTGCTCCGGCGTGCCGGCGGCGACCAGCTCGCCGCCGCCCGAGCCGCCGTCGGGGCCGAGGTCGATCACCCAGTCGGCGGTCTTGATGACGTCGAGGTTGTGCTCGACGACGATCACCGTGTTGCCGAGGTCGACCAGGCGGTGCAGCAGCTGCAGGAGCTTGCGCACGTCGTCGAAGTGCAGGCCGGTGGTCGGCTCGTCGAGGAGGTAGAGGGTCTTGCCCGTCGAGCGCTTGCACAGCTCGGTGGCGAGCTTGACGCGCTGCGCCTCGCCGCCCGAAAGCGTCGTCGCCGACTGCCCCAGATGAAGGTAACCCAGTCCCACCTCCGCCAGCGTCGAGAGGATCCGCTCGACCGCCGGGATGTTGCGGAAGACCTCGTACGCCTGCTCGATGGTCAGGTCGAGGATCTCGGCAATGTTCAAACCCTTGTAGCGCACCGCGAGGGTCTCGCGGTCGTAGCGCTTGCCGCCGCAGACCTCGCACTTGACGTAGATGTCGGGCAGGAAGTGCATCTCGATCTTGATCTGGCCGTCGCCGCCGCAGGCTTCGCAGCGTCCGCCGGCGACGTTGAAGCTGAAGCGCCCGGCCTTGTAGCCGCGCGCCCGCGCCTCCTGGGTCATCGCCATGAGATTGCGGATCTGGCCGAAGACGTTGGTGTAGGTCGCCGGATTCGAGCGCGGCGTCCGCCCGATCGGGCTCTGGTCGATGGCGATGACCTTGTCGAGGTGCTCGACGCCGGTCAGACGGGCGTGCTTGCCGGCGGGCTCGGAGGCCTCGTAGAAGTGCCGCGCCAGGGCGCGGTGCAGGATGTCGTTCACCAGGCTGCTCTTCCCCGAACCGGAGACGCCGGTGACGACGGTGAAGGCGCCGAGCGGGAAGGCGACGTCGAGGCCGCGCAGGTTGTTGTGCCGCGCCCCTTCGATGGTGAGCTTCTTGCCGTTGCCGGCGCGGCGCTTCGAAGGCACCGCGACGGCGAGCTCGCCACGCAGGTACTTGCCGGTGAGCGAATCGGGCGCTTCGGCGACCTGCTCGGGCGTTCCCGAGGCGACGAGCTCGCCGCCATGGATGCCGGCGCCGGGCCCGAGATCGAGCACCCAGTCGGCGGCGAGGATGGTGTCCTCGTCGTGCTCGACGACCAGCACGGTATTGCCGAGGTCGCGCATCCCCTTGAGGGTGGCGATCAGGCGGTCGTTGTCGCGCTGGTGGAGGCCGATCGACGGCTCGTCGAGCACGTAGAGCACACCCATCAGCTTCGAGCCGATCTGGGTGGCGAGGCGGATGCGCTGGCTCTCGCCGCCGGAGAGCGTCGCCGACGAACGGTCGAGGGTCAGATAGCCGACGCCGACGTCGTCGAGGAAGCCGAGGCGGTCGCCGACCTCCTGCAGGACCTTGGCGGCGATCGAGCGCTCGCGAGGCGAGAGCTCGAGCGTCGGCACCAGGCGGCGGAGCTCGGAGACCGGCATCGTCGTCAGCTCGTCCACCGCGTGCCCGGCGACGGTGATCGCCAGGGCTTCGGGGCGCAGGCGGCGCCCCTTGCAGTCGGGGCAGAGGCGCACCGACATGTACTTCTCGATCTCGCCGCGCACCACCTGCGAATCGGACTCCTTGTAGCGCCGCTCGAGCATCGGCACGACGCCTTCGTACTTGCCCTCCCACTTGTAGCTCGACTTCTTGCCCTTGAACTCGAACTGCAGTTCCTGCTCGCCGCTGCCCTGGAGGATCACCGCCCTGGCCTTCGCCGACAGCCGGTTCCAGGGCGTCCGCAGCGAGAAGCCCATCGCCTTGGCGAGGGTCTCGATCATCCGCAGGCGCCACGACTTCGAGCCCGGCTGGAAGAGCGCCAGCGCTCCGGCGTCGATCGAGCGCTCGGGATCGGCCACGACCTTGTCCGGATCGACCCCCATGAGGGTGCCGAGGCCGGAGCAGGTCGGGCAGGCGCCGTAGGGACTGTTGAACGAGAACAGGCGCGGGGTGATCTCGGAGAGGCTGGTGCCGCAGGTGGCGCAGGAGAAGTTCTGCGACAGGGTCTCTTCCGGCAGCCCTTCGGGGGCGGCGATGACCAGACCGGAGCCCACCTTGAGCGTCGTCTCGAGCGAATCGGCGAGGCGCTTGTCGAGGCCGGGCTTGACCACCAGGCGGTCGATCAGGATGTCGATGGTGTGCTTCTTCTGCTTGTCGAGTGTGGGGATCTCCTTCGACAGGTCGACGGTCTCGCCGTCGATGCGCGCCCTGAGGAAACCCTGGCGCGCCATCTCGGTGAGCTGCTTTCTGTACTCCCCCTTCTTGCCGCGCACATACGGCGCGTAGAGCAGGAGCCGGGTGCCTTCGGGAAACGCCGAGAGGCGATCGACCATCTGCTGCACGGTCTGCGGCCGGATCTCCTGGCCGCAGGTCGGGCAGTGCGGGATGCCGATCGACGCATAGAGCAGACGCAGGTAGTCGTGGATCTCGGTCACCGTGCCTACGGTCGAGCGCGGGTTCCGCGACACCGACTTCTGCTCGATCGAGATCGCCGGCGACAGGCCGTCGATGGCATCGATGTCCGGCTTCTCGACCTGCGGCAGGAACTGCCGGGCATAGGCCGAGAGAGACTCGACGTAGCGCCGCTGCCCTTCGGCGAACAGGGTGTCGAAAGCGAGGGACGACTTGCCGGAGCCCGAGACGCCGGTGATGACCACCAGGCGGTTGCGGGGGATCTCGAGGTGGAGGTTCTTGAGGTTGTGCTCGCGTGCGCCGCGTACGACGATGGCATCCATACGGACGCGCGACTCTAACACCCCACCTCTTCCTTCGTTCCTGGCTCTAGTGGGCCGTCGCGGCAGCGCCGCTCGGCGCCTCGGCGCTCGAGTTGTCGAGCGCGAAGACGAGCGCGTCGCGATCCGAGTAGACCAGGGCGATTCCCCCGGTGCCCTCGCGCACGACGGAATTCAGACGCGCTGCCGCGCTCTCTTCGACCGCGCTCCCCGAGGCCTCGATGACGAAGTGACTGAGGCCCATGGAGCGCATCTCGGCGACGCACTCGTCCGAGATCCGCCGCTTCGGAAAGCGGCAGGTGTGCTTCAGGGAACGAAGCGACTGGGACACGTACCCGCTGTGGCCGTTGGCGATCGGCTTGCCGTGCGCCAGGGACCGCCACATCCGCTGGATGTCGTCCTCGTTGCCTCCCAGCGGAAAGACCGCGAGCGCCCGAACCGGCGCCGAGCGCAGAAAGGAAACGTACGGCGGCATCGCGTCGAACGCCTCTGGCACGAAGAAGGCGCTCGCCGGAAGCCGGTGGAGGCTCAAGTCCCCGATCCCTGCGGCCATCAGAGCCGCACCGAGCGCGACGCGGAGCGGTCGCGACCCGAGCCCGCCGAGAAGCCGCGGAACCCCGTGCGCTGCGACTACCGCCGCGCCCAGGAGAACGAAGAAGTGAGCTCTCGTCGGCACGCGCATGCCATCGAGGCCGGGCAGAAGGCGCGAGGCCAGCTCGAAGGCGCGTGCAAACTCCAGCGGCACGAGAACCAGCGCCGAGCAGGCCAGCACACGGCCGAGAATGGGCAAGCTGGCTCGAGAGCGCCGACTCGAAACACGCCAAGCCATCGTCATCGCCAGTCCCAGGATGAGTGCGAAACCTGGGAAGAGATCCCGTTCCGGATTCTTCCAGCCGGCTGGAACCAGCCCCGAGTAGAGGTTCATCCACGACGGGGCGAGCCAATCCGACGGCCGCGCGCCATAGAGCTCGAAATCCAGGTTCGTCCGATGAATTCCGAGACTTGCCTTGGCTTCGAGGTACGGCAGGAAAACCGCGATGACGATGGCCAGGCACAGGAGCGCGAGTGCGAAAGCCAGCGCCAGATGTCGCTTCAAGCGTGCTCGAGCTGTCCGGCGCGACAGATGGGCAACGCACAACGCTGCGACCAGGAGGAGGGAGAAGTAGGCCAGGTAGCAGCCGGAGAGGAGCGTCGCCGCGGCAGCAGCCAGCACCCCGAAAGCTCGTCTTGCCTTGGGGCGGCGCAAGAAGGCGTCCACGGCCAGCAGCAACCAGGGCGGACCGAGCGCCCAGAGCATCTGGATATGGGTGAGCTGACCCAACCGCCACGGTGCGAAGGTCACCAGCAGGGCGGCGCCGAGCGCGACGACTCTGGAGGTCCGAGCCGCCTTCCGGACAAGGAAGAACAAGGCGACCGCAGTCGCGGAGAAGGCGGCGATCCACAGCGCGTTGTAACCCAGCGCCGGCGTCGCGCCGAGGGCCCGCACCCCGGCATAGATCGCCGCCGGCAACAGGAGATGGTCGGAGAACGCCGTCGCCCACAGCGTCGGGAAGAAGAACGGCGCCGACCAGAACCCGTCCCAGCCCGCCGTCCAATGCCTGGCACCCCACTCCAGAAGGTAGAGATTGAAGAACGGGTCGGCTGCCGTCGGACCGATGACTTCCGTCGCGCGACGCATCGCATCGCCGAGGATCCAGATCGCCAGCAGCGACGCGAGAAGGAAGCCAGACGCTGCCCACGGAAGTGCCTTGGAGCGCAAGGCCATCATCGGCAGGCCCAGGTAGCCGGAGGAGACCCGGCGGGGACCGGTTCGAGCACGACCCAGCATACGCCGCGGTGAGCGCCCGGGCAGCACGGCGCTCGAGGAAGATCGGGTCGCCTACCAGCGATCGCCGCGGCCGCGGGTGGCGCGGTCCATGGCGGTGGCGGCTTCGCGGTCGAGCTCCTTCTTGCGCTCGGTCTCGCGCTTGTCGTAGAGCTTCTTGCCCTGGACGAGGCCGATCTCGACCTTGATCCGGCTGCCGCGCAGGTAGACCTGCAGCGGCACGACGCTGTAGCCCTTGGTCACCACCCGGCCGGCGAGCTTGTCGATCTCGCGCCGCGAGAGGAGGAGCTTCCGCGGCCGGTCGGGCAGATGGTTCTCGCGGTTGCCGTGCGAGTAGGGGCTGATGTGGGCGTTGACGAGAAACGCTTCGCCGCGCTGAAAATCGACGAAGGCATCGACGAGCTGGATCTTCCCCGTGCGCGCCGACTTCACCTCGGTGCCGGAGAGAACGATGCCCGCCTCGAGCCGCTCGTGGATGAAATAGTCGAATGCAGCGCGGCGATTGCCTGCGAGGAGGCGCACTTCGGGGGTCTTTTCGCTCATGGGAAGAGTTCGGCCAGCCGGCAAAACGCCCCGGCGGAGGGCCAGTCTATCGTCAGCGGATGGTAGATTGATCGCTCATGCCCGTCTGGCCGAACCTCCTGCTGCTCGGACTCCTGCTCGCCCCCACCGGCGAGCCCGCGATCCAGGACCTGCGGGTGACGGTCGACGGCAGCCAGGTGCTGGTCGGCTTCCACCTCGCCAACGGCCTCGACCCCGAGACCCGCGAGCGCATCGACAGCGGCCTGCCGACCTCCTTCCTCTACGAGCTCGAGTTGAAGCGCGACCGCAAGCACTGGTGGGACCGCGGGCTCGACGCCACCGTGCTCGAGGTGGTGGCCATGTACAACGCGGTGACCCGCGAGTACCTGGTCAACACCAAGCAGGGCGGCCGCCTGATCGAGAGCCGCACGGTGCGCGACGCCGAGGAGCTCGAGCACGCGATGACCGTCTTCGAGAACTTCCCCGCCTTCACCCTCGACGCCGACCCGGACGGCTCCCGCTTCCTCGTCCGCATGCGGGTCGACCTCGGTCCGGGGACGGTGCTCGGCTTCATCCCCTTCCAACGCTCGACGGAGTGGATCGAATCCAACAAGGTCCGCCTGCGCAAGCCGGAGCCCTGAGAGGCGACGCGTGGATCTCCGCGAGCTCTTCGCCCAGCACCGGAAGGACGGCCGCTACGTCGCCGCCACCCTCGTCCTGGTGCTCGCCGTCCTCACCGTCATCTACTACCTGATCCAGCGCGGCCGTGACCTGCCTTCAGTTCTGGTCACCAACAAGGTCCTGCTCTTCGTTCTGGTCTACGCCGATGCGCTGCTCATTCTGGTCATCCTCTTCGTCCTGGCGCGCAACATGCTGCGGCTCTGGCTCGAGCGTCGCCAGCGCGCCCTCGGGGCGCGCTTCAAGACCAAGCTGGTGGCGACCTACGTCGGCCTCTCCCTGGTGCCGGTGCTGCTGCTCTTCTTCTATGCCAGCGAGCTGCTGCAGGGCTCCATCGAACGCTGGTTCTCGAGCTCGTTGCGCTCGGTGCTCGAGCAGAGCAGCGCCGTGGCGCAGTCCCTGCAGCGCGAGATCGGCGACCGCAACTACCGTGAGGCATTGCGGGTGGCGCGGCGCCTGTCGGGCGTCGGACTCGAGGAGGCCGCCGCGCGGGCCGAGCTGGCGACGAAGCTCGCGCAGTGGCGGAACGAATCCGGAGTCGCCTTTCTCGGCGTCTACCTCGAGACCGACTTCATCCACGCCGTGGTCGATCCCGAGTCCGGGCTCAACGACCTGCCGGAAGTCGGGCGCAGCTTCCTGCTCGAAGCGGCGGAGGCCGGGCGCGCCAACCGCGTTCTGCTGCCCGCCGGCACCCGCGGCCGGCTGATTCTCGCCGCCGCCGCCGGCGCCGCGGCGGACGGCAAGCGGCGGCCGGTGGTCGTCGCCGGAACGCTCCTCGACCCGGTCACCAGCGGCCAGAGCGAGGAGCTGATCCAGGCCTATCAGTCCTACCGCCAGCTGCAGGTGCAGAAGCGCGACTTCGCCGCCAGCTACTGGCTGATGTTCGTGCTCGTCACGCTGCTGATTCTGCTGGCGTCCTCGTGGGCGGGCCTGTTTCTCGCCCGCCGCCTGATGCTGCCGATCCAGGCGCTCGCCGAAGGCACGCGCCGGGTGGCGAGCGGCGACCTCGACCAGCGGATCGAGGTCGCCACGGACGACGAGATGGCGACCGTCGTCGAGTCGTTCAACAGCATGACGCAGGAGCTGCGGCGCAACCGCGAGGAGATCGGCCGCAGCCATCGCGAGCTCGTGGCTGCCAACCGCGGCCTCGCCGAGGAGCGGGCTCTGGTCGGCGCGATCCTCGAGAATCTCGCCGCCGGCGTCATCGCGCTCGATCGCGACGGCACTGTGCTGTCGGCGAACGCCGCGGCACTCGGCCTGCTCGCCCAGAAGGACGAAGAGCTCATCGGCAGGAAGCTCTCCGAGACCTGGAGCGGCTCCGAACGCGCGCGCCTCGAAAGTCTGATCGCCACCGCCCAGGAACGCCCGCGCGAGGCCGCCGAGGTGAGCCTCGTCCTCGGCAGCGATCGCCGCACCTTCGAGGTCAAGGTCTCGGACCTGCGCGACGCGGGCGGGCGCGATACCGGCAAGATCGTCGTGCTCGAGGACCTTTCCGACCTGATCAAGGCGCAGAAGCTCGCCGCCTGGACGGAAGCGGCGCAACGCATCGCGCACGAGATCAAGAACCCGCTCACCCCGATCCGCCTCGCCGCGGAGCGCCTGCGGGTCAAGCACCGCGAAGGCGACCCGGCCATCGGCGCGCTGCTCGAAGAGAGCGTCGCGATCATCGTCCGCGAGGTCGGCAAGATGCAGTCGCTGGTCGACGAGTTCTCGCGCTACGCCCGCATGCCGGGACCGCAGCTCGCCGCCACCGCCATCGACGGACTGGTGTCCGAAGTGGTGGCGCTCTATCGCGACGTCAAACCGGGCGTCGCCATCCGGACCGCGATCGCGCCGGGGATCGGCGAGATCTGGGTCGACGCCGAACAGCTGCGGCGGGTGCTCATCAACCTGCTCGACAACGCCCTCGAGGCGACGGAGCCGCCCGGCGACGTCGAAGTGCGCGCCGAGCGCCGCGGCGAGCGTCTGATCCTCGAGGTCGCCGACGCCGGCACCGGCATCGCCGAAGAGGATCGCGCCAAGCTCTTCCTGCCGTTCTTCTCGCGCAAGAAGCGCGGCACCGGCATGGGGCTCGCCATCGTGCACCGCATCGTCAGCGATCACAACGGCCAGATCCGCGTCTCGGCGAACCAGCCGCGCGGCTCGATCTTCACCATCGAGCTGCCGGCGCGCTGAGCGGCAGGAGGAAGCGGCACGGCGCCACGCTGCCTGTACAATCCGTGGATGCCGGAGACACCGCAACAACGCATCTCCAGGGAACTGCAGGCGACGATGAAGGCGGGCGACAAGGTCCGCCTGTCGGCGCTGCGCATGCTGCTCACCGAGATCCAGAGCGCCGGCCTGCGCGGCCCGGCCACCGCCGACGAGCTCGACGAGGCGGGCTTCCAGGCGATCGTCCGCAAGGCGATCAAGCAGCGCCGCGAGTCGGCCGAGCAGTTCCGCCTCGCCAACCGGCCCGAGCTCGCCGCGAAGGAGGAGGTCGAGGCGGAGATCTTCGCCGCCTACCTGCCGCAGCAGCTCTCCGAAGAAGAGCTCCGCCAGGCGATGGCGGTCCTGGTCGCCGGCATCGCCGCGCAGGGCCTCGAGGGCAAGGCAGCGCTCGGGGCGGTGATGAAGGCGGCGCTCGCCCAGTTCGGCGGCACGGCGGACGGCGCCACGGTGAATCGCCTCGCCCGCGAGCTGCTCGCCGCGCGGTGAGAACGTGAGAACGGTTCTCGTCGGCAGCGCGGGTCATGTCGATCACGGCAAGACCGCCCTCATCCGGGCACTGACCGGCATCGATTGCGACCGTCTCGTCGAGGAGAAGCGGCGCGGCATCACCCTCGACCTCGGCTTCGCGCATCTCCCGCCGGAGCCCGCGGCGGCGGGCGCGCTGGCGCTCTCGTTCATCGATGTCCCCGGCCACGAGCGTTTTCTCCACAACGCGCTCGCCGGCCTCGGCGGCGTGCAACTCCTGATGCTGGTGGTCGCCGCCGACGAGGGGGTCAAGCCGCAGACGCGCGAGCATCTGGAGATCGCCGAGCTGCTCGAGCTCCCCGGCCTGGTCGTCGCGCTCAACAAGATCGACAGCGTCGATGGCGAGACCGTCGAGCTCGCCGAGCTCGAGCTCGCGGAGCTCCTTGCCGGCACGCGGTTCGCCGGCGCACCCATCCTGCGCGTCTCGGCACTGTCCGGCGAGGGCGTCGCCGGCCTGCGCGCGGCGCTCGAGCGGGCCGCGGCGGCGCTGACCGTGCCTGACCGCGCCGGCGACCCCGCGCGGCTGCCGGTGGACCGCGCCTTCCTGGTCAAAGGGCAGGGCGTGGTCGTCACCGGCACGCTGGTCTCCGGCACTGTCGCCGCGGGGGATGCGCTCGAGCTGTTGCCGTCCCGACTTCCCGCGCGCGCCCGCGCCGTCCAGGTGCACGGCCGACCGCAAAGCGCCGCGGCCGGCGAGCGCGCCGCCCTGCAGCTCGCCGGCGTCGAGCTCCCGGCGCTCGCGCGCGGCATGGAAATCGCCGCCCCGGGCGCGTTTCGCGCCACGCGCCGCCTGCTGGTGCGGTGGAAGATGCTCGCGAGCTCGCCGGTCGGGCTCGCGAGCCCGCGCGAGCCGGTCGCGGTGCGCGTCCACCTCTATTCGTCGGAAACGGTCGGCACAGCGCGGCCGCTGGCCGAAGAAGGCATTGCGCCCGGCGACACCGGGCTGGTCGAAATCGCCCTCGCCGCGCCGCTCGTGGCGGTACGCGGCGACCGCATCATCGTCCGGCGCCCCTCGCCGGCGGCGACCATCGCCGGCGGCACGGTGCTCGATCCCTGGTGGCGGCGCAAGCGACGCGGCGACCCGGCGGCGCGCATGGCGGCGCTCTCCGGCGACGATGGCGGCGCGCTCCTCGCCTGGGCGGCCGAAGCCGGCGAGCGTGGACTCACCGCCGGCGCCGCCTCGGCCCGCACCGGCCGGAGCCGCGCGCACATCGACGCGCAGCTCGCCGAGCTCGAGCAGCGCGGCGACCTGGTGCGGCTGCGGGCGATATCTGCGGACGCACCGCCGGAACGCTCCTTGCAGGCTGCCCTCGTGCGCTTCCTCCTGCCGGCCACGCTCGAGTCGGTGCGGCGCGGCGCGCGCGCCGAGCTCGCCCGCTACTTCGCCGAAAATCCCCTCGAGCTCGGACTCTCCAAGGCCGCTGCGGCGCGGCTCCTGCTGCCGCCCGCGGCGCGCACGCTCGCCGATCTCTACCTCGAACGCCTCGCCGCCGCCGGCGACATCGATCTCGCCGCCGGCGACGTGCGCTTCCCCGGCCGCGCGATCGAGCCGCCGGCGGAGCTCTCGCCTCTCGCGCGCGCGATCGTCGAGCGCTACGTCGCCGCCGGCCTCGCGCCGCCCTCGCCCGGCGAAGTGGCGCGCGCCCTCGACGCCAAACCGCAGATCGTCGAGGGCCTCGTTCAGCATCTGGTCAAGCGCAAGGAGCTCGTGCGCCTGCCGTCGGGTCTCGTCTTCGCCAGCGCGGCGCTCGCGCGCCTGGTCGAGGATCTGCGCGCGACCGGCTGGAGCCGCTTCCCGATCGTCGCCTTCAAGGACCGCTTCGGACTCTCGCGCAAATGGACGATCCCGCTGCTCGAGCATCTCGACAACGTCGGTGTGACCCGGCGCATCGGCGAAGAGCGCGAGCTCCGCCCCGCCGCGACGCCATCCAATGCGGTGAAGTCCGAAGCATCGCGCTGAAGTTCGTCCTCGGTGCGTCGCCGCGCGGCTGTTCAATGCCGTGAAATTGAACCCACCACACTGAACAACCCCTTCACCGCAAGCGCATCGACGACGCGTTCGCGACCTTCGCTCCTTCCTTATACGCCGCGAGTTGTCGCGCGATTTCGCGGCGCGCGCCCGGAGTTGGCATCGATCTCGCCTCTTCACCCCGCATTCGGAAATTCGCGGCGTACGCGGAGATCCGAACGCAACCCAGAGGGAGGAAGCTCGATGAACAGATTTCTGAAATTCGTCGGACTGGCGCTTCTCGTCGCGTTCGCATTCTCGGCGGCGGCGATGGCGCAGGGCATTCCCACCGGCCGGCTCTCCGGCCGCGTCACCGATTCCGAGGGCAACGGAGTGCCCGGCGTGGCGGTGGAGATTCAGTCGCCGGCGCTGCAGGGCGTCCGCACGGCGGTGACCGATCTCAACGGCGACTACGTCGTGCCGAGCCTGCCGCCGGGCGAATACACGGTCACCTACACCATGGACGGCTTCGAGACCCAGAGCCGGACCTCGCGGCTGGCCTCGTCGCAGGCGTTGCAGCTCGACGTCAACATGTCGCTCGCCGCCGTCACCGAGACCATCGAGGTGACGGGCGAGGCGGTGACGGTGATCTCGAAGGACAACACCAACGCGACGACCATCTCGCAGAGCACGCTCGAAGAGCTGCCCGGCGGCCGCACGCAGCTCGCCGCGGTCGCGCTCTCGCCGGGCGTTGCCGCCACCGGTCCCGCCGGGGCGATCACCATCTCCGGTTCCCAGTCGTGGGAGAACACCTTCTCGATCAACGGCGTGAACGTCAACGACAACCTGCGCGGACAGCCGAACGCGCTGTTCATCGAGGACGCCATCGAGGAGACCACCACCTCGACCTCCGGCATCTCGGCCGAGTACGGCCGCTTCGCCGGCGGCATCGTCAACACGGTGACCAAGTCGGGCGGCAACGACTTTCACGGCAGCGTCCGCGACACCCTCACCAACCAGAGCTGGAACGGCAAGAACGACTTCTCGCCCGAGCCCGAGGACAAGGTCCGCGGCGTCTACGAGGAGACCATCGGCGGCCGCGTCATCCGCGACAAGCTGTGGTTCTTCCTCGCCGGCCGCCAGTTGAAGACCGACGCCGTGGCGACCACCGTGCTGACCAACATCCCCTACAACGCCACCAACAAGCAGGATCGCTACGAAGGCAAGCTCACCTTCTCGCCGACGGCGAACCACCGCATCACCGGCTCGTACATCGACATCACCCAGGAGCAGCTGACGGGCCACGGCGGCAACCTGAACTATCTCGTCGACCTCTCGGGCCTGCACACCCGGAGCCTGCCGAATACGCTGCTGGCGGCGAACTACTCCGGCGTCCTGTCCTCCAACTTCTTCGTCGAGGCGCAGTACTCGGAGCGTTCGTTCAACTTCGAGGCGACGGGCGGCTCCGATCCGTCGCTCGCCGGCGGCACGCCGATCTTCGACCCGACCAACGGCATCATCTACAACGAGCCGATCTTCTGCGACGCGAGCCTCTGCCCGGACGGCGGCGACAAGCGCGAGAACAAGGACTACCTGGCGAAGGCGAGCTACTTTCTGTCCACGAAGCGCTCGGGCTCGCACGACCTCGTCGCCGGCTTCGACAGCTTCGACGACATCCGCACCAGCAACAACTATCAGTCGCCAAACGACTTCTTCATGTTCGCCGACGACTCGCGGATCGTCAACAACGTCGTCTATCCGGTGATCCGCAGCCAGGGCGAGGGAGGCAACTCCTACATCGCTTACTACCCGGTGCTCGCCAGCAGCCTCGGCACCCATTTCAAGACCAACTCGCTGTTCGTCAACGATCGCTGGCGCCTGTCCGACAACCTTAGCTTCAACGTCGGCCTGCGCTACGACAAGAACGACGGCAAGGACGCCTCCGGCAATCAGATCACCAAGGACGACGCTTTCAGCC
>JBGARM010000400.1:0-3121 GCA_044230215.1 Thermoanaerobaculia bacterium
CGGCTTCGCCCTCGGCGGCGAACCCCCGCCGGACGGCTGGTATGCGGTCGCCGGCACCCGCTTCGCCGGCGACCCGGTCGGGGCGACCCTCACGGCCGGTCAGGCGATGCGCATCATGACCGGCTCGGCGATTCCGGCCGGCGCCGATCGGGTGGTGGGCGTCGAGGAGACGGCCGCCGAAGGGGTACGGATGCGCCTCACCGCTCCCGTCGCCGCCAATGCCGCCATCCGCCGGCGGGGCGAAGTCGTGCGCCGCGGCGCGGCGCTCCTGCCGGCGGGGTCGCTCCTCACCCCCGCGGCGCTCGCCCTGCTCGCCAGCCAGGGGATCGACGAGGTGACGATCCATCGCCCGCCCCGCCTCGCCCTGCAGTTGACCGGCAACGAGATCGTGCCGCCGGAGGAGACTCCAGGCCCGGGCCAGCTGCGCGATTCGCACAGCGATTTCCTGCTCGCGGAGCTCGCTCGGTTGAGGCTCCCGGTCCGCTCCCTGGGGATTGCCCGCGACGAGCCGCAGGCGCTGGCGCAGAGCCTCGCGCGCGGTCTCGACGGCACGGACGTGCTGCTTTGCTGTGGCGGTGTGTCGATGGGCGAGGCCGACTTCCTCGTGCCAGCGCTCGCGCGTCTCGGCTGCGAGACGCTCTTCCACGGCGTCGCGATCCAGCCCGGGAAGCCGCTGCTGGTTGCGCAGCGCGCCGGGCCCGGGGGAGCGCAGCTGATCTTCGGTCTGCCGGGGAATCCGGCCTCGGTGATGGTCGCCTACTGGCTCTTCGTGCGCCCGGCGCTCGCGCGCCTGATGGGTTCCACGGCGGGCTTCTGGGACAGCGCCCTGCCCGGCACCCTCGGCGCACCGCTCGGCGCCGGCAAGCGGCGCGACCGCTTCGTGCCGGCGACCTGGCGGCTCGACGGCGGCCGGCCCCTCCTCACGCCGATCTCGCCGCAGGGCTCGCACGACCTGCTGGCGTTCGGCCGGGCGACGGCGCTGGTGCGCATCCGCGCCGGAGCCGCCGCGGCCGCCGCCGGTTCCGCCTGCGAGTGGCTGCGCCTCGACCGCTGAAAAACGGACCGCTGAAAAGCGAAAGGCGCCGGCAAGCCGGCGCCTCGTCGGAACGTCCTTGGCGGAAGCGCATGGGAATCGAACCCACCCCCGTCGCCGCAACCGGCGCCGGACTACGGTTTTGAAGACCGCGAGAGGCACCAGCCCCCGAGCGCTTCCGGGCTGCGAAAAGCTACTCGACCGAGAAGCCCGACAGCTCGACCGGCAGGGTCGTGACCACGAACTCCCAGCCCTGGTTCGCCACCGGCGCGCCGGCAAAGCTGACCGCCGCACCGGCCGGGTTGTTCGTACCGAAGAACGACCCGACGGCCGTGGTTTCGAAGACGGTGTCCGTGCTGGAGCCGAGATCGACCGGAGTGAAGAACCCCTGGCCGAAGTTCGAGAGCTCGGCATCGGTGGCACCGGTGGCGCCGGCGTTGTTGTCGAAGGTGATGCCAGCCCAGAGCGTCGTCGTCACGCCGGCTGGGACCACGAAGCCGGCGGGCAGAGCTGCCGAGGTGACCGTCGTGACGCCCGCTCCGAAGGCGATGGCGTTGAATGTGTACCCGATGGCACCGTAATAGGTGCCGGGACCGTTCGGAAGGCTGCCTCCGAGCGGCGCGCCATCGGCATTCCAGAACCGCACCCGTGGCCGGACGCTGACCGTGCCGGCATTCAAGTTGGCTACCGAGAAGCGGATGACGGTGACCTGCCCGACTGCAGGGTCGGTCGTGAATGTGACGTCATCCATGACCAGCCGGGTGATCCCGCCGGTGGCCGGTCCCTGGGCGAAAGCCTGGCCGGTGAAGGTTGTGATGTCGGAATAGATCGCCATTGGATCGACGGCGTCGGGTACCACCACCCGAAGTTCGGGGTGCTGGTTCACCTGCGAGAGCGGGATGAAGCTCTCCACCTGGAGCGGGATGCTGACCGACGTATCGGCGGCGAGCGCCGGCGCGGCGACGACAACGGCGCCCGCAAGAAGCAGGGCGGCAGCGAGCGGGTAAGAGTGGCGCATGACGGTCTCCTTGAAGGCGCTGCGAACCCGCCGATCCTATGCCGGCGCCAGACTCGCGTCAAAAGGCCGCCGGTCGGCCGGTCAGGGCTTGGGCGAGCCGCCAGGCGCCTTCTTCTCCTCCTTCTTCGGCGGCTCGACCGGCAGGGGCTTCCTCGGGAACGGCCCGTCGAGCATCGCCGCCTGGTAGAGGAAGCTCGCCATGACGACCGCCGCCTGCTTCATGTCGGCCTCGGCCAGGTGCTCGTAGGTGTCGATGTTCGAGTGGTGGGTGCGGGTGCCGTAGTCGCGCCCGTCCTGGATGAACTGGAACCCCGGGATGCCGACGGCATCGAAAGGCACGTGGTCGGTCGAACCGGTGTTCTCCATCGTCACGGTGGTGACCCCCAGGTCCTTCACCGGCTCGATGAACCTCTCGAACAGCATCTTCGCCCCGAGGTTCTCCTGGGCGTAGATGCCGTGCACCCTGCCGCCGCCGTTGTCGAGGTTGAAGTAGGCCGCGATCTTCGCGTGCTCCGGCTTCGGGGTGATCGGCCAGGTGGGCTTCTGCCAGCGCGCCGGCAGGGCGAGCTCGGCCTCGTCGGTCGGCGCCGGGCGGCTGGCGAAGTGCTCGGTGACATAGGCGCGCGAGCCCAGGAGGCCCTGCTCCTCGCCGCTCCACAGCGCGGCGCGAATCGTCCGCTTCGGCTTCACTCCGAGCGCTTTCAGAATGCGCATCGCCTCCAGGACCACCGCCGAGCCGGCGGCGTTGTCGGTGGCGCCGGTGCCGGCGTGCCAGGAGTCCAGGTGCGCGCCGGCCATGACGACCTCGGCGCTCTTGTCGCTGCCGGGGATCTCGGCCAGCGAGTTCCACGCGGTCGGCGACTCGCGATGGAACCGCGACGCGATGTCGATCGCCAGCTCGACCTCTTCCCCCTGCTCGAGCAGACGGAGGATCCGGTCGTACGGCTCGACCGCCATGACCAGCGCCGGCACGCCGAGCGGCTGGTTCGGGAGCCCCTGCCCGCCGCCGCCCATGACCCGCACGACGCCGTTCTCGAACGACGAAACTTCGACCGTGGCGATGACTCCTT
>JBGARM010000401.1:0-3109 GCA_044230215.1 Thermoanaerobaculia bacterium
GCATCTTCCGCATCGTCGAATACTACGGGAGATCGCCGGCCGCGCCGTCGCCCGGCATTCAGCCCTTGCGCTGGCGGACGATCTCGACCGAGCACGGCGCGTGCAGCGCGATCGCGTTCGAGACCGAGCCGAGCAGGAACCTGCCGGCGGCGCCGCGTCCGTGCGAGCCGACGAGGATCAGGTCCGCCCCCCAGTCGCGGGCGAGATCGATCGCCAGCGCGCTCGGCGAGCCGACCGGCGTCTCCGTGCGCACCTTGAGCTCTGGCGCGCGCGCCCGGATCTGCTCGGCGGCGCGGGCGGCATCCGCCGCGGCACGGGCGGCCTCCTCGTCGAGGATCCGGCCGTAGATCGCCGCCCCGGCGAGAAACGGATCCTGGTAGTAGGGATAGGGGAAGGCGACCGAGAGAACCGTCACCTCGCTCCCCGCCGGCCAGGGCCGGGAGACCAGTGCTTCGAGCGCCGCGGCGCTCCCTTCGGAACCGTCCGTAGCCAAGAGGATCTTCATCGCGAACCTCCCGGCTCCAATAGACGCCTTTTCCCCTCGCGCTGCACCACCCCCCAGGGCAGGCGCGGCCGGCGGACGCCGCCGCTAGCGCTGCGGCAGGACGAGCTCCCAGCCGATGTCGATCAGGTTCGGGTCGGCGATGCGGTTGCGATTGGCTTCCCAGATCTCGTTCCAGCGCCGCAGATTCCCCAGCTGGTCGCGGGCGATGCCGGAGAGGGTGTCGCCCGGGCGCACCTTGTAGACGCTCTGGCCGGCGGCGACCTTCGCCACCGGCGCCGGGCCGGAGCCGCCCAGGTAGCGTCGCACGATCTGGCGGTACTCGTCGGACGCCTTGAGGCTGCGCACGGCCGAGTTGACCATCTTCAGCAGCGTCGAGGCGCCACGCCGCACGCCGACGTTGTAGGTCGACTTGGAGAGGTTGAACTCGACGATCTCGAGGCGGCCGCCGAACTCCTTGATCTCCTCCTGGGCGTAGGGGAAGTCGTAGATGAAGCCGTCGATCTTGCCCTGGTCGAGGAGGTCGAAGTAGCCGTCCTCGTACTTCTCGATCCGCGCCTGCCCGAGGTTCATCCCCTTGACCTCCTCCTCGGCGGCCGGATCGTTGAAGATGCCGATCACCTTGCCGCGCAGGTCCGCGGTCGAGTGGATGCCGCGCCCTTTCTTCACCACCAGGCAGAGGCCATAGTCGAGGTAGGCCTCCGACCAGTCGACACCGGTGATCGAGTCGTCGGCGGTGTAGCCGGAGATGATGACGTCGGCCTTGCCGGCGATCAGACGGGCAGGGAGCTCGGAGTACTTGCCGCCGACGATGACCACGTCGTCGACGCCGATCCGCTTGGCCACCGCTTTGGCGATGGCGTAGTCGAAGCCGTCGTAGCGGTTACCCTCCTTGAACAGCATCGGCGGCGTCCCCGGCTCGGCGGCCACGCGCAGCACCCCGGCATCGATCACCTTCTGCAGGGAGTCGTCCTGGGCGAAGGCGGCGCCGGCAGCAAGAAGGAAAGAAAAAGCTCCGGTAAGGGAAAAAAGCAGTCGGCCTGTCTTGGTCATGAGAGTCGAGCTCCCTTCACTGCAGTCGAGTGGCAAGAACTGTCGAGCGCTTGCCTATCCTGGTGCATCGTTGGCCTGTCCGAAGTTTCACTGCTGCGACTTGGCGCAGCGGAAGCCGAGGCTGGAGCTGCGGTCGGTGGGGGCTTTCGGGATCCGGTTGTAGGTCCGGCCGTCGGAAAGCTCCCAGGAGTCCCACGAGCCGCCGGCGACGAGCCGCAGGTCGGGCTCCTCTTCGCTCGCCGAGGCCGTCCACTCACTCACGTTGCCGGCCATGCCGAGAACGCCGTAGGGGCTCTTGTCGCGAGCGTAGCGGCCATCGGTCACGGTCCAGGTGGGGATCTGTTTGGCGGCGCTGTTCTTTTCGTCGTGCCGGTCGGCGCCGAGGATGTTGACGGTCGCCGGATCGAGGACGCTGCCGGTCGGGTAGGAGCGGCCATCGGTGCCGCGCGCTGCCTTCTCCCATTCGATCGCCGTCGGCAGGCGGGCGCCCAACCAGCGGCAGAAGTTCGCGGCGTCCCCCCAGGCGACGAAGACCACCGGATTGTCACGATGACTGGCGAGGTAGGCGCGGTCCTCCCAGTAGGAAGGGAGCTCGCGCGGCCCGCAGGCGCTGCCGCGCGGGCAGGCGGCCAGGAACTCCTCGTAGCGGGCGTTGGTGACCTCGGTGCGCTCGATGGCGAAGGCCGGCACGTCGACTTCGGCCTGATCGGCGCCGGAAGCGAAGAGCCCGCCGGGAATGCCGACCCAGGGAGCGTTCGAGGCCGGTCGATCGACTGCCGGTCGGGAGCTCTCGTCTGGCTTCGAGTCCTTCCGGGCCTCCGTCCGCGGCTCGGTCGCCGGCGCCGTCTTCGGCCGGTTCCAGGGGAGTTTCTCGGCGGGCACGAAGCGGTAGACCGCGGTCGCGACCAGGCCCAGACCGATCAGGAAGAGGAGGAGCTTGCCGAGCGGCGTCAACTTCATCGTGGTTCTCCTGGAGCTCCGGCAGGGAGGAGGGTAACGACCCCGGCGCGAAGCTTAGCGAGGCGATGCTAGATCAGTTCAGGCCTGGTCCGGAAATATCTTCCCCGGGTTGAGGATGCCCCGCGGGTCGAGCGCCGTCTTGAGGGCACGCATCGCCGCGAGCTCGGGCGGGGAGAGGGCGAGCGGCAGCAGGGACCGCTGGACGAGGCCGATGCCGTGCTCGCCGGAGATCTTGCCGCCGAGGGCCACCGCGGCGCCGAAGAGCTCCTCTTCGGCCCGGTCACGGCGCTCGCCCCAGGCATCCTCGGCGAGCTCGCCGCGCAGGAGGTTGACGTGCAGATTGCCGTCGCCGGCGTGGCCGTAGCAGATCGCCGTGAGGCCTTGCCGCACGGCCGCGGCGCGGGCCGCCTTCACCAGGTCGGCGAGCGCGGCGCGCGGCACGACGGTATCGGCCTCCTTGTAGACCGAGAGCTGCTTGACCGCCTCGCCGATCCGGCGGCGGATCTGCCACAGGCGGCGCTGCCCGGCGGCGTCGTGGGGGCCCCCGGCCCGCCCGCCGCCGCGCGCCAGCGCGAGGGCGTCGCGGCCGGCGGC
>JBGARM010000402.1:0-3108 GCA_044230215.1 Thermoanaerobaculia bacterium
GGCCGTCGCCCTGCGAGCGGAGCGCCCGCAGGCCGCCGGCGCGGGATAGCCCGTCAGAGGATCGCCCGGATGGCCTCCATCTGGTCGAGCGCCGCGCGATAGCCGACCTCGACGATCTCGGCGTGACGCCGGGTGTCGAAGGTCGAGAAACGCGACAGGCCCGCAGGCGAGATCACCAGGTCGGCGTGGTGGAACTTGCGCTTCGAGGCGTGGAACATTCCGATCTCGAGCGACCTCTGGATGACTGCGCGTGAAGATTGCAGGTCGCTCTCTTCAGGCGCCGACAGCGGCGTAGCGTGCACTCCGAGGATCGCGTCGCAGAGCCCGAAGAGGGGCTCGACGGGGAAGTTGTTGACGATGCCGCCGTCGACATAGAGGCGGCCGTCGACCCGGGTGGGCGAGATGACGAACGGCACCGCCGACGAGGCGAGCAGCGGGCGCACGAGCGGACCCGAGCTCCAGACCTCGAGCCTCCCGGAGACCAGGTCGGTACCGGTGACGAACAGCGGCCGGGCGAGCGCCGCGAACGAGTCCTGCGGAAACCAGTTCTGGAACGCGCCGACGATCTTCTCCGAGTCGATGACTCCGGGCTTGCCGAGCGCCAGGCGCGAAAGCCGGAACGGGTTCGCGTCGTCGAAGAAGCGCAGAATCTCGGCCGAGTCCCGCCCGGAGGCGTAGAGCGCGCCGACCAGGGCTCCGGCGCTGGTGCCGGCGACGCAGTCGGGCTCGAGGCCATTCTCCGCCAGCGCCCGCAGCACCCCGGCGTGGGCGAGCCCGCGACTGCCGCCGCCCGAGAGCACGATGCCGAGTCTGTAGCGCATGGAGATGGGCCGGTATTCGCCCTGTCCAGAGTGTGCAGGAGTTCCCTCCCTGCCGCAAGCCCCGCCTGCTACCGGCGCCGGGGGCCCGCTCTGATAGATGCAGCCCAGGCCCCGAACCGCGGACCAGGTCAGGAGCTCTTGCTGCGAGCCGCCCGGGTCGCGAACTCGATCAGCTCGCGCACGCTGCGGTGCGACTCCACCGCGTGGCGCAACGGCTGGTCGAGGTGGAGCGCGTAGCGATTGCACCGCCCCTCCCGCTGGCGGGTGAGGAGCCCCTCGGATTCGAGGTCGGCCAGGATCGTCTGGACGGCGCGCTCGGTGATGCCGACGCGCGCGGCGATCTCGCGCAGGCGCAGCTCGGGCGCCACCGCCAGGCAGATCATCACGTGCGCGTGGTTCGACAGGAAAGTCCACGTCTTCGCCGGAGCCGGGTCCGGCTTGCGATGGCGCTTGCTGAGGTGGCTTGACATAGGAAGTTTCGTTCCGGTATTGTTCTTCCAGTATAGCCGAAGTCGTCCGCCCGGCCCAGGATCGTCTCTCTCTACCACTGGAGGCTTCCGTTGTCCGAACAGAACCCCCTCGTCGGCGTCTTGATGGGCAGCTCGTCCGACTGGCCGACGCTGCGTCACGCCGCCGAATGCCTCGACGAGTTCGGCGTGCCGCGCGAAACGCGCGTCGTGTCGGCCCACCGCACCCCGGAGCTCCTGCGGACCTACAGCCGGGAAGCCGAGTCACGCGGCCTGCGCGTGCTCATCGCCGGCGCCGGCGGGGCGGCCCACCTGCCCGGCATGCTGGCGGCCTGGACGAGGCTCCCGGTGCTGGGGGTGCCAGTGGAGAGCCGCATCCTGCACGGCGTCGACTCGCTGCTGTCGATCGTGCAGATGCCGGCCGGAGTTCCGGTCGCGACGTTCGCCATCGGCGAGGCGGGAGCCCGCAATGCGGCGCTGTTCGCGGTGCGCATGCTGGCGGCCGAGAACCCGCGGTTGCGGGAGCAGCTCGAGGCCTTCAGCCACGCGCAGGAGCGCAAGGCGCTGGAATCGACGCTGCCATGAGCTCCGCGCTTCCTCCCGGCGCCGTGCTCGGCGTGCTCGGCGGTGGGCAACTCGGGCGCATGTTCACCCTCGCCGCACGTCGGATGGGCTACGCCGTCAGCGTCTTCGCGCCGGAGGACGACACGCCCGCCGGCCAGATCGCTTACCGCGAGGTCCACGCGCCCTATGAGGACCTCGACGCCGTCGAGCGATTCGCACGCGAGGTCGCCGTGGTGACCTTCGAGTTCGAGAACGTTCCCGCCGCCACTGCGCAAGCTGCCGCACGCCACGCGCCGGTGCGGCCGTCGGGGAGACTGCTGCACCTCACGCAGGATCGCATTCGGGAGAAGCGCGAGCTCACCGCCCACGGGCTCCCGGTGGCGCCGTTCGCGGTCCTGCGGTCGGCGGCGGACCTCGATGCCGCCGCCGCGGGCGTGGGCTTCCCGGCGGTGCTCAAGACCGCCTCATGGGGCTACGACGGTCACGGCCAGCGTCTCGTTGCCGGCGTGGAGGAGCTCGAGCCGGCATGGCGCGCGCTGGGAGAGGTGCCTGCGGTACTCGAGCGCTTCGTGCCCTTCGCTGCGGAGCTTTCGGTCGTCGGGGCCCGCGGCCTCGACGGCACCGTCGCGCTCTACGAGCCGGTCCTCAACCGCCATCGCGACCACGTTCTGGACCTGACGCTCTGCCCGGCGCCCGTGTCCTCTCGCGTCCGCGCCGAGGCGCTCGCAATCGCGCGTCAAACGCTGGAGCGCTTCGACGTCGTCGGCGTGCTCTGCGTCGAGCTCTTCCTGCTCGCGGACGGTGCGCTCCTGGTGAACGAGCTCGCTCCGCGCCCGCACAATTCCGGCCACCTCACCCTCGACGCTCATGTCTGCTGCCAGTTCGAACAACAGGTACGCGCGGTGTGCGGGTTGCCGCTCGGTTCCACCGAACGCAAGGTCCCCGCCGCGGCGATGGTCAACCTCCTCGGAGACTGCTGGAGCGAAGGGGCGCCCGACTTCGCCGCGGCGCTGGCCGATCCCGGCGTCCGCCTGCACCTGTACGGCAAGCGCGAAGCCCGGCCCGGCCGCAAGATGGGCCACCTGACCGTCACCGACGCGACGCCGGAGAACGCGGAGCGCCGGGCGCTCGCGGCGCGCGCCGCGCTCAGACACCCGAAAGGAGGCGCAGTATGGACTGGTCGCTGATCACCGGGAACCTGCTCACGCCGCCGATCCTGTTCTTCGCGCTGGGGATGGCGGCGACGCTGCTGCGTT
>JBGARM010000403.1:0-3098 GCA_044230215.1 Thermoanaerobaculia bacterium
TCGTCGAAGCCGTGCTGCGCGAGCCGTTCAGCGGTATCGGTCAGCCCGAACCGCTGAAACACCAACTCGCTGGCGCCTGGTCCCGCCGCTTGACCCAGGAACATCGCCTCGTCTACCTCGTCACCCCGGCGCGCATCCACTTCTTGCAGGCCAGGTACCACTACTGAGCCTCGCTCCGTGGAGCGCACGATCAGAGCAGCGGCACGGCCTCGCAGGTGTGAAACGCCTGCGAGTCGAGGATCGGCGGGAACGGCTCGCCGAGATTCGTTTCGCGTTCCCACGTCTCCCCCGTCCAGGTGTCGACGACGGTGAGCGTCACCTCGACGTCGGTCAACCCCGAGGCGTAGACCCAGAAGTCCCGAAAGTCGGGATGCCCGCAGGCGTCGACGACCTTGAGGATGAGCTCGACGCTGGCCGGCGCGAAGAACCAGAACGTCCCGCTCTCCGGCGTGAGCGCCACCGCCTGCCCGACGCCGTCGCGCCCGAGATGGTCGTGGAAGGTCGCGGTCGCCCGGAAGCGATTGCCGGCGAGACAGAGCGTCGTCGCATTCGCTTCACAATCGCTGGGCAGAGTCCCGAACTGCGCGTTGACACCGGCGAGCTGCTGGATTGCCGGATTCCACGGCCTCGTCCAACCGACGATCCACGCTCCGCTCTCGGTCATCGACACCAACGGCGAGGTGATTCCCGCGTGGTCGGCGACCGTGACGACCTCGCCGAGCGGCACTCCGGCCCCAGAACCTAGCTGCCGCAGGACCGTCGTCGGGTAGAGCGAACCGGGTGGAGATTCGACCCAGGCGATCAGGGCCCTCCCTCGGCGATCGACGGCGATCGATGAGTTGAGCTGCCAGTCGGTGCCGACTCCGTGGATGAGATCGACCGGAGGCGCCGCCGGAGCGCCCGGAGCGTAGGTGAGACCTCGAATGACTCCGGGAGCGCCGGCGTCGAATTGCGCCCAGGAAACGAAGTAGCTCCCTCCTCCCAGTGCACTGACTCTAGGACCACCGAAGTGGAGCGCCTGGCCGCTCGCGGATGCGAGATCGATTACGGTTCCGGTCGGTGCGCCGAGCCCGTCGAGGCTGCGGGCGACCCATCGGTATTCATCCAGCGCCGGTTGCTCCTGCCAGGCAGCGAGCGGCTGCGCACCGTCGCTTGCGAGACCGAGGGAATAAACGCGTTGCCGGGCCGAACCGAGGGAAGTCCTGGCCCTCGTCGCTCCGTCGGCCAGCGCCACGTGTGTCGATACCAGCTCCAGGCCTTCGGGCGCGTTTTGGTGATTCTCCTCCCAGACGACGATCCAACCGCCTTGCGGTGCGGCGACCGCGGCAACCGAACCGATGAAGTCGTTCGCCTCCGTGACTTCGGCGAGCTGCCGGCTGGGCCAGAGCTCGGCACCGGATGCGGAAAGTCCGTAGGCGCGCAGCTCGTAGCGGCGCACGGCGCCTCCTCCTTCCGCCCAGAGAAGGACGACCAACTCGTTGCCGAGAGCGTCCGCGGCCACGGTGGGGCTTGGAACCCCGGGGGTTTCCGCGATCAGGATCGGCGGTGCCAGCGGCGCCCCGGAAGCGTCGAAGCGACGGATCCACGCCTGGGTCGTTCCGTCCACAGCCAGACCTTCGGACCAGGCCAGGCTGAATCGCCCGTCCTGTCGCTGAGCGATCGTCCAGCTCCAGAGAGCCTGCTCCGTCGCCAGGAGCGAGGCTTGGGAGGTCGATCCGGCAGACGGAAGGCAGAGGCCGACCGACAGCACAGCGAAGAGGAGCCGTCGACGGCGGGGTGGCATGGCGAAGTGCATGGAACTGACCCTCCTGCAACGAACGAAGGACGATCCGACTTCCCGATTCCTACAGTGTACGCTCCGGCGGGAACCGACGTCACAGTCGGTGGGCACTGGAGAAGATTCCACCCGCCGGACCGCAACTGTGGTCTACTGGCTGGGCGCGGATCGCTTTCCGCGCGAGTGCCCTCCGCGAAAGAAGCCCGTCATGAAGGTCTATATCTGGATTCTGGAGCTCGCTGCCGCCGGCGGGCTGTTTCTGCTCGGCCGCTGGCTCTGGCACAAGCAGGGCGAGCGCAAGGCCCGCGCGGTGCAGGCCGTGCGCAAGCAGGGTTCGGCCGCGTCGCGCGCCGAGCGCGACCGGCTCGATATCGAAGCCCTGACGCGGGGAATCGCCGAGCCGGCGCGCATCCCGGGCACCGAATCGGCCAGCGCCGGCGCAGCGCGGCAGGAGCGCGGACGCCGGGCGGCGACCCACTCCTCCTTCGATCCCGACCTGCCGGCGCCGAGCAAGCAGGACCCGGCGAAGAGCTGAGCGCTCAGCCGTCCAGCCGCGCCTTGAGGCGCTCGAAGTTGAGCCGGGCATCCTCGTTGAGCTCGCGCGCTTCGTCGTAGTAACGCAGCGCTTTCACCAGGTCCTTCTCGACCCCCAACCCCTCCTCGTAGAGGACCCCGAGCTCCTGCTTCGAGCTCGCAACGACCGAGCGCGTCGTCGCGTCATCGCCGGCAGCGCCGGCTGCCGTCTCGAGCCAGCGGCGGGCCTCCGCCGGATCGGCAGCGACGCCGTCGCCGTTGAAGTAGCGCATGGCAAGGTTGAACTGTCCCGGGACATCGCCCCCCTTGGCGGCCTTCTCGAACCAGGCGACCGCCTGCGCGGCGTCGGCAGACACGCCCACGCCGCGCAGATAGGCCGCTCCGAGACTGTTGGCGGCGCCGGCGTTCCCCTGACTGGCAGCCTTCCGGTACCACTCGACCGCCAGACCCGGGTCGACGGCCGTTCCTTTCCCCCACTCGTACATCACGCCGAGGGCGAGCTGGGCCGGCGCGCTTCCTTGCTCGGCGGCCCGCTTCGCCCAGTGGAACGCGCGTTCGGCATCCGCCGGCACGCCGAGACCGTCGCGCAGGATCTGCGCCAGAGCGAGCTGGGAGGGCAGGTCGCCGGCGCGCGCCGCGGCTTCGAGGCGGGCCAGAGCCGCCGCGTCGCCGCGCTGCTGCCGCGCGGCGAGCACCCACGAGAGCGCCGCGTCGAGCTCGGCCCGCGCCTCGGCCGCGGCGCCCGCGTCGCGCCGGATCTCGAACGCGAGCGCGTGCGCCTCCGCCA
>JBGARM010000404.1:0-3085 GCA_044230215.1 Thermoanaerobaculia bacterium
GCCCGAGGAGCTCCCGCCCGGCGCGGTGCTCGAGCCCCAGACGATCTCGGCGCTCGACGCCCTGAGCGGTGAGCTCCAGGCGGAGCCGGCGGTGGGTTCGGTGGTGGGGCTTCCGGCCGTGCTCCGCCTGCGGCGCTATGTCGCCGGCCTGGGGGATGCCCTGCCGCGAGACCAGGCCGGCATGGCGGCAGTGGCGGCCGATCTCGAGCAGCTGCTGCTCGTCGAGCCGGCGCTCCGCAAGTGGGTGGACACGACGAGCCTGCAGCAGACCTATCTCACGGTGACTTCGCGCGCCGGAGCGGACGGCGGCCTGGCGGCGCTGCGTAGCGGAGTGGACGCTGCGTGGCAGCGGACTGCGGTCTCGGCTCCCGAACTGAATCGGTTCTCCTATCGCCTCGTCGGCAGCGGCGTGTTGCAGGCGACGATCGCCTCCCACCTGGTGCCGACTCTGGTGCAGAGCTTCGCCATCACCTTCACGATCATCTTCTTCACCTTCCTGCTGGTCTTCCGCAGCGGCCCCGCGCGAGTGACCGCGATGCTGCCGTCGCTCTTCGCCATCCTGGTGATGTTCCTGTTCATGCGCCTGGCGGGCATCCCGCTGAACGTCGCCACCATCCTCATCGCCACCACGGTGCTCGGCGCCACCGAGAACGACCAGATCCACTTCTTCTACCACTACCAGGAGCAGGGCGAGGGGACGACGACGGAGGCGAGACTGTCGCATGCCATCCGCGTCGCCGGCCATCCGATCCTCTTCGCCACCCTGATCAACGCCGGCGGGTTCCTCGCCCTGGTGCTGTCGAACCTGCCGCCGATGCGGCAGTTCGGCATCGTCACCGCGGCGGCGTTCGTGCTCGCCATGGTGGCCGACTTCACCGTTCTTCCGGCCGCCCTCTGGCTCCTCTTCCGCGAGCGGCCGGACGCGAGAAGAGGGCAGTGCGGCGAAGTCTGAGGAACGTCAGCGCGCCGCGGCCGCCATTTCCCTGCGGATCGCGGCGACGAACTCGTCGACGTCCGCCGCGCTCGTCGCCCAGTTGGTCATCCAGCGCACTTCGCGCGGCGAGTGGTTCCAGAAGTCGAAGTGGAACTCCTGCTGCAGGCGCCCGGTGACTTCGGGGGGCAGGGTGGCGAAGACGGCGCTCGCCTCGACTTTCTGGGTGATCTCGAGCCCGGGGATGCCGCGCACGCCCGCCGCGAGGCGCTGCGCCATGGCGTTCGAGTTGCGGGCGTTCGCGAGCCACAGGTCGCCCTCGGCCAGGGCGAGGAACTGCGCCGAGACGTAGCGCATCTTCGAGGCGAGCTGCATCGACTGCTTGCGCAGGAAGAGCATCTCGGCGGCGAGCGCCGGATCGAAGACGACGACCGCCTCGGCCCCCATGGCGCCGTTCTTCGTAGCGCCGAAGGAGAGGATGTCGACGCCGGCATCCTTGGTGAACGCGCGCAGCGGCAGGCCGAGGGCGGCGGCGGCGTTGGCGATGCGGGCGCCGTCCATGTGGACCCGGAGCCCCAGCTCGTGCGCCGTGGCGCAGAGCGCCACCAGCTCGTCGCGGGTGTAGACCGTGCCGTACTCCGTCACCTGGGTGAGCGACACCACCGCCGGCTGCACGTGGTGGAAGTCGCCGATCCCCCGCATCGAATCCCGCAGCATCGCCGGCGTGAGTTTGCCGTCGGCGGTGGGGAGGTCGATCAGCTTGCAGCCGGTGAGCAGCTCCGGGGCGCCGCATTCGTCCACCTGGATGTGCGCCTGCGCTGTGCAGACCACCGCCTGCCAGGGCCGGGTGAGGGCGCGCAGCGAGAGGACATTGGCGCCAGTGCCGTTCCAGGCCGGAAAGGCCTCGGTGTCGGGACCGAACTGCTCGCGGAACCACGCGACTGCCCGTGCGGTCCACGGATCCCTGCCGTAGGCGGGACTCGGGCCTTGGTTGGCGGCGGCGAGCGCTTCGAGGACCGCGGGATGGACGGGCGCGGTGTTGTCGCTGGCGAATTCGCGGGGCAGGCTCATGAGGGCTCCGCTGCGGTCGGCTTGGGGGTCTTCTGCCCGCAGTGCGAAGAGGCTACCATCGAGATCTCTGGAGGTGAGCCATGATCGAAAGCAGCCGGAGATTTCTCGCAGCGTTGTTCATCCTGTCGGTCGCTGCCGGATTGACGGCGGTGCCCGTCCTGGCAGAGGTCAAGAAGGCGGTAGGCAGCGTCGAGCTCGCCGATGCGGCGGGCGACGCGGCGCCGATCACCAGCACCGACGCCGAGTATCCCGGCTTCGACGTCGTCAAGCTCGCGCTGGCGAGCGACGGCAAGACGCTGGCCATCGTCGCGACGCTCAAGGATGCCCCCGGCGTCTTCGCGAGCTCGGCGGTCGAGCTCTACATCGACACCGACAACAACCCGCAGACCGGCGTCGACCTCGGATACATCAAGGCGCGGGGCTTCGAGTACACGGCGGAGCTGCAGGCTTGCGCGGACTACACCGACGGCGCCTCGGCCTGTACCGGTGGCTCCAGCAAGGCCAAGGTCAAGAGGCACTGGGCGGCCATCAACCTAGAGCGCTACAAGGGCTCCGACAAGTACGACAAGGAGACCGTCGTCGATTCGATGGGCTTCCCGGGGAGCAAGGCTTCGGCGCAGACGCCGATCGCCGGCACGGTCGTGCAGGGGACGATCGACTACGCCGACCTCAAGGTGAAGTCCGGGCAGACGATCCGCATCCTGGCCAAAGAGTCGTGCGGCTACAGGGCGGCGGACGACGGCCTCTTTCCGGAGATCGTGCTCACTCTGAAGTGAGGACTGGGTCGGGCCTGCCCGCCCTACGGGGCGGCGCGAGGGGCGAACGGGGGAGTTACGTTCAGCCCATGCTCGAGTCTCCAGGGTCGTCCCGCCGGCGGTCTTTCCGCTTTCGCCGACTTCGGTTGCCGCCGGCGGCGCTCTGCGCTCTGGCGATCTCCGGCTTCGCCGCCCCGGCCATGGCGGCGCCGTCGCGCGACGCCTGCGTGGTGGCGAGCATCGGTTCGGGAGAAGAGGCCGCGGCGGCGCGCCTGCGGACACTGCCGGGAGCCGACTACTGGGTCGAGGCCGACCGCGAGCTTCTGCT
>JBGARM010000405.1:0-246 GCA_044230215.1 Thermoanaerobaculia bacterium
ACCATCCCGACCGCGCCTATTTCGCACAGCAGGCGAAGAAGATGGCGGCGCACCTCCCTCCGGCGCCGGCGAAGGAGGAGTGATCGGCGTCTGGCCGCCACGCCGGTAGACTCCTCGGGCAGTCCGCGAGACGGGGGCTCTGCATGCGCAAGCGGTCGACAGGAGGGACGTTCCTGCAGGTGTTGGCCATCGCCTGCGGCGCCTTCGACTTGGCGCCCCCGCCGGGCTGGGCGGACACCGACGGCG
>JBGARM010000405.1:256-3082 GCA_044230215.1 Thermoanaerobaculia bacterium
ATAGCCCGTCGCGAGCAGCGCGTGCACGCCGAACGCGATGCCGAGCCCTTTCCAAGCCGCCGGCGCGCGCGTGAAGCTCGCCACGAGCCACAAGAGCAGGAACGTCCAGCACCAACCCGCGACGAAGAGCACGCAGGTCAGCCAGTACATCCGCACGATGCTGCAGGACCGCTCGGGGAGCCTCTGGTTCGGGACGCAGGACGACGGCGTCTGCCGCTACGACGGGAAGGCGCTGGCCTGCTACTCCGTGAGCGCCGGTCTGGGGGGGCCGAGTGTGCGCGACATCCTGCAGGACAGGAAGGGCACGCTCTGGTTCGCCACCTCCCGCGGCCTCTCGCGCTTCGACGGAACGAAGTTCTCCAACTGGACGGTCGCCGAGGGCCTCGCACACGACGATGTCTGGAGTCTGCTCGAGGACCGGTCCGGCACGATCTGGATCGCGACGGTTGGCGGCGTCTCGCGACTCGACGGCGGCCGGCTGTCGGCCTTCCCGCTCCCGCCGGCGACGGCTCGCGACTTCTCACTCGGCGTGCACGGGCCGTCGCTGATCTGGAGCCTGCTCGAGGACCGGGCCGGGAATCTCTGGTTCGGCTCCAACGGTGGCGGCGTCTACCGTTTCGATGGCCAGACCGTCACCCGCTTCGCCGCCGGCGAAGGGCTGGCGGACGACTTCGTGCACTCGATGCTCGAGGACCGGGCGGGGAAGATCTGGTTCGGAACGCGCAGAGGCGGCGTGAGCCGGTACGACGGAACGTCGTTCCGGACCTTCGGGGTGCAGGACGGCCTGAGCGGGCCGTTCGTCTGGTCGATGCTCGAGGATCGCGCCGGGAACCTCTGGCTGGGAACCGCCGGCGACGGGCTGACTCGCTTCGATGGCAAGTCCTTCGCCCGAGTCGCGGAGACGGACGGCCTCGCCAGCCGGCACATTCAGAGCCTCCTGGAAGATCGAGCCGGAACGCTGTGGGTCGGCACCTCCGGCGGGCTGTATCGCCTCGACGGCAAGCGCTTCGTCAACGTCACTCGCGAGAGCATCGCCGACTGAACCGGTCCAGACTGCGCGGTACCGAATCGGCTGGCACCTGGATCCCCGCGGCCCGGTGATGTTCGCTGAGGCGGCAGCGGCAGCCGCCGCCTCAGTCCCGGCGCCAGGCCCGCCGGGCGAGCCAGCCGAAGCCGAGCGCGAGCAGGGGGAACACCACGGCGCCGACGTAAGCCCCCTGGCCGCCGGCGCGGGTGTGCTGCAGGAAGCCCGTGACGACCAGCAACCGCGCAGTGTAGAAGACGAAGAAGGCGCTCGCGAGAGCCGAAGCGAAAGCGACGATCCGTCCCATGGCACGTCGAACCTTTCACAGACGCGGGGCGGGCACAACCGCGCCGCCGCCGAGAGCTGCAGCCGGTAGACCTGCGGCTCGACGGCGAGGAACGGCCGCGGCAGGCCGGTCGCCGCGAACGGCTGCACGCCGGTGACTCGCCAGCCGTGAAACGCGGACTCGATCTCCGCCCGGCTCATGCCGCGCGGCAGCGGGCCGCGGCGGCCGGGGGGCCAGGCGAAGAGCAGAGCTGCGGCGCCGGGGGCGGCGCGCGCGGTGAGCTGGCGTGCGATCTCGACTCGAGCGGCCTGGCGCATGCCGTGGAGGACGCCGAAGTCCCAGAACAGGCGGAAAGGGGCGCCGAGGTCGGCGCCGGCGAGACGCTGGAGGTCGGCCTGGCGAAAGTCGATCTCGACGTTCGCCGCCCGCGCCGCGCGGCGCGCCGCCCGCAGCGCGCTGCCGACGAAGTCGATGCCGGTGACCTGCCAGCCGCGCCGCGCCAGGACGATCGACCCGTGCCCGCGGCCGCAGCCGAGCTCGAGCGCGCGGCCGAAAGGCCGGTCCCGCCCGTGCTCCTCGGCCGCGAGGAGGAGCGCGATCTGCCGCACCGCCGGCGGATACGTCGCCACGCGCTCCCAGGGAAAGAAGCCGAGCGCGTAGGCGAGGCGGTAGGCGAGATTCACGCGCCCGGTGCCCGTCGCAGCCGGCGCGTGTCGCCGCCGGGGAGGACCGGCATCCCCTAGGTCAGGTCCGCCGCTTCGCGGCGCGCGCTGTCGAGATGCGCCTTGATGAAGAGGTAGCCGCCGAAGAGGATCAGGCCGACCGGCCACCACTCCTTGAGCCACGAGAGCGACATGCCGAAGGCGGTGTGCCCGAGGAGGAGGAGTCCCACCAGGACGACCACGGCGCCGCCGACCATGGAACCGCCGAGGCCGGGAAGCATGAGATCGGCCGGCAGCTGGATGCCGGTGCGGCCGGCGAGCAGCTCGTTGTAGAGCGCCGCGCGACGACCGGCGTCGATGATGTTGTAGAGCCAGAAGAAGGTGAGGAAGAGCGCCAGCAGCGGCGTCAGCTCTTCGGGGTGGTTGGAGAGGAGCGTCATCAGCGTCGCCACCACGGCGGCGTGGACGAAGCCGCGCTGGTAGTAGCCGACGTAGACCTGGCCGAGCCCGGGCATCGCGGAGAGGAAGCAGGCGAGGGCGGGCGACTTCCGGCGTGAGTCGAGAATCGAGACGTAGGGCCCGGCAGTCGTTGGCGCCGGCGCGGCCGGAACGGGTGACGCCGGCGGAACGGCTTGCGGCGGGAGGCTCGAAACAGCTTCGCTCATGACTTCTCCTTGACGGTTTCGGGTGTCGTCGGGGGCGATTCGTGCCCCGTCTCCAGCAAGGACGCAGCCCCGTCCCAGAAGGTTCCCACGCGGGTGCGGATTTCGATCGCCAGCTGCGCGGCGTCACGCGCCGTCGCGGGCCCCAAGGCCCCCCCACCGGTCGCGGTTCGGGCGGCGGGCGGAGCGGCG
>JBGARM010000406.1:0-3078 GCA_044230215.1 Thermoanaerobaculia bacterium
GCTTCCCGCCGCGCGACGTGCGCGAGATCGTCCAGGGGTATCTCGACGCTGCGGCCGCCGCGGGTTTCTCCGCCGTGCGGATCGTCCACGGCCGTGGGATGGGGGTTCAGCGCGCGGCCGTGCGGGCTCTTCTGGCGCGCGACGAGCGGGTGATCGAGTTCTCCGATGCGCCGGAAAGCCAGGGCGGTCACGGCGCCACCCTGGTCCGCATGCGTCGCCGTGACCCTTCGTCGTCCGGAGGTGCCTCTTGACCAGCCGAGCGTTCTCCCGCGTCGCTGCCGTCTTCTTCGTGCTCGTCGCCCTGGCGCACGCCTGGCGCGCGATCCAGGGGCTCCCTGCACAGGTGGGGGCGACCGCCATCCCGGTCTGGATCTCCTGGCTGGCCGTCGCGGTGACCGGCGCGCTCGCCGTCCTGGGTTTTCGCACCCGCGACTGATCCGCGCCGGCGTGCGACGGCGCGGGGCCCCCATTCCGCTCGGGGCGCCGTTTGGATAGCGTTCGCGCTTCGCAGCCGTCGGATACTTCCAGTCGCAGCGTGGACACCAGGAGCGCTCATGGCGGAGAACAAGACGAAGCAGAGCGAAGCGAGCGTCGAGGGCTACCTCGCCGCGATCGAAGATGCATCGAGGCAGGCGGACTGTCGGGTGCTGGTCGAGCTGATGTCGAAGGCGACGAAGGCGCCGCCGAAAATGTGGGGGACGGGCATCGTCGGCTTCGGCAGCTACCACTACAAGTACGAGAGCGGCCACGAGGGCGACTCGTGCATTCTCGGCTTCGCCTCGCGCAAGGGGGATATCAGTCTCTACCTGGTCGCCGGCTTCCCCGGCAGCGACGAGCTCTTCGAGAAGCTCGGCAAGCACAAGCGCGGCAAGGCGTGCACCTACGTCAAGCGGCTGAGCGACATCGATCTCAAGGTGCTCGCGAAGATCCTCGCCGGCTCGGTCGCCGAGCGCAAGCGCAACCACAACTGCTGACGACTGGCCTGAGCCCTCTCGGAACCCAGCCATGGGGCGATTCGAATATCCACACACGATCGACAACGGCGCCGGCGAGCGCCTCACCTTTCTGCGCCGCGTCCCGGGCGGCGCCGGCGACCGCCTCGAGGTCGAGAACGTCGTTCAGCCGAGCGCGGGGCCGCCGATGCACGTGCACCGGCTGCAGGTGGAAGCCCTGACGGTGGAGGAGGGGCGCATCGCCTACCAGCGCCCTGGAGAGCCGCCGCAGTTCGCCGGGCCGGGCGCGACGGTCGCCTTTCAGGCGGGAGAGGCGCACAAGTTCTGGAATCCCGACCGAGCGGTGCTCCGCTGCACCGGCTACATCGAGCCGGCCGACAACGTCGAGTACATCCTCGGCGAGATCTTCGCTTCGGCGCGCCGCAACGGCGGCGGGCAGCCGGGGCTGTTCGACGCCGCCTACCTGACGCGGCGCTATCGCTCCGAGATGGGCCTTCTCGAGATCCCGGCGCCGGTGCAGCGCCTGCTGTTTCCGCTGCTGGTCGCGATCGGCGGGCTGCTCGGGAAGTACCGCAAGTACGCCGACGCCCCGGAGCCCGTGCGCCGATCCGCGGCGCGCTGACCCCCACCCGAAAGCAGGGTGCGCCGCGGCGGGACGGGTGATTCCATGAGCAGGAAGGAGGACGCTCATGTCCACCGTTCCCCAGCCTGTCGCCGAGTTTCTGAAGAGTCGCCGCATCGCCGTTGCCGGAGTTTCGCGCACCAACGGCGTCGGGAATGCAGTGCTCAACAAGCTCCGTGCGTCCGGGTTCGACGTCGTGCCGGTCAATCCCAACGCCGATCGGCTCGAGGGCATGACGTGCTATCCGGACGTCGCCGCCGTGCCCGGCGACCTGGACGCGGTGGTGTTCGCGAGTCACCCGCGGTTCGCCAGCGAGACCGTTCGGCAGTGCGCCGATCGCGGGGTGCGGCGGATCTGGTTTCATCGCTCGTTCGGAGAGGGCAGCGTCTCCGACGACGCCGTCCGCGACTGCCGCAGTCGCGGCATCGAGCCGATCGTCGGCGGCTGTCCGCTGATGTACTGCGAGCCGGTCGACTTCGCCCACCGCTGCATGTGCTGGTGGCTGCGCCGCAAAGGGCGGGTTCCGGCCTGAAGCAGGCACCCTCGCAGCGGTTCCCGACGGTCAGCGCGACCGGGAACCTTCTCGGCGGTAGGATCGCCGCCGACCGGCAGGCCGCGAGAGGTGCGCGAGGTGCGCGTTCGCCATCCCGACGGACACGTACTCCGGGTCAGCCGGAGGATCGGAGAACAGGAATGATCTGCCAGTTCTGCGAGGTCGAATACCCGGCAAACGAGCGTAGCTGTGCCAAGTGTGGCTGCGACCTGGTCGACCGGCTCGCCGCCGAGGGACAGGAGCTCACCTTCGATCCGTTGCCGATCGTCGTCGATCGCGACATCTTCGCCGCCTTGGTCGCCGAGCTCGAGTCCGGGCGGATCCCGTACACCGTGCAGTGCGGCACGGGACTCCAGATGTTCGAAACCCAGAGTCTGGGCGCCGTGGCAGGGCCCGAAACGTGGGAGGCCCGGTTGATGGTGATCTCGTCGCGCCACGCCGAGGCCGAGGCGGCGTGGCGTGCCGCGGTGGCCGGTGCCGAAGCCGGCGCCCGCGGCTTCCGCCCCGATGCCGGAGGGGAGCTCGACGCGGAGGAGCTGCCGCACCGGGTGCGTCGTTTCGATTCGATCGAGCCGAGGTGAGGGCGTGAACCCATGCTCGGAAGGCATTCCGGCTGAGCCGGCCGCGGTTAGACTCGACGTTTCGCGGGAGGCAAGATGAGCGAAGGCAAGTGGGTGGATCTCGGACCGGTAGCCGCGCTGAAGGACCGTCCGGTCAGGGCATTGACCGTCGAGCGCACGCGGATCGCCCTGACCTACAAGGACGGGAAGTTCGGCGCCATCTCGGGCATCTGCAATCACGTCGGCGGACCGCTCGGCGACGGGACCCTGGCCGGCGACTACGTCGTCTGCCCGTGGCACGGCTGGAAGTTCCACTGCACGACCGGCCAGGGGGAGCCCGGCTTCGAAGCCGACCAGGTGCCGTCGTACGAGGTGGCGGAGCGCGACGGG
>JBGARM010000407.1:0-3074 GCA_044230215.1 Thermoanaerobaculia bacterium
CGCCGCCTGCGCCGGCGTGACTTCCGATGCCACTCTCGCTGAAGCCCAGCTCACCTGCCTCGTCACGCTCGACAGGGCCGACGCCGCGCGCGCTTTCGCCGCTCAGCTCGTTCGGCCGGCGGCCGAGGCGCCGGCGGTCCGCAAGGCGATCGGGCGAATCCCCCAGCCGTCGGCAGCGCAACCGGGCGTCGAGGCGCGGACGGAGGCCAAAGAAGAGACAAGGCCGAAGGCGCCCACGCCGCCGCCGGCTCCGGCAAAGCCTGTTCCAGTGAAAGAGAAGCCCGCTGCCGTGCCGGCGGCCCCCGCGGCGGCCAAGCCGGAACCGGTGCAGTCCGCCGCGCCCGTCCCGACATCCGCGAAGCCGGTCGCTCCGGCGCCGGGCCCTGCGTCGGCGACCACCGCGCCGAAGAACGACGGCGCCAGACTGACGGCCGAGGAGGATCGCAACCTCGCCGAGGCGCGCCGCATGTTGAAGACGGTCGAG
The DNA here is from genome assembly GCA_044230215.1 of Thermoanaerobaculia bacterium. Taxonomy (GTDB): domain Bacteria; phylum Acidobacteriota; class Thermoanaerobaculia; order Multivoradales; family JAGPDF01; genus JAGPDF01. Next base: position 485 of record JBGARM010000407.1, read on the forward strand.
AACCGTGACGAGCTGCGGCGCGGCGTCGCGCTCGTTCAGCCGGTCGCCGACCGGCTGCGGGAGCGCGCCGATCTCCAGCTGCTGGTCGGCGAGATCGCCTACCGCGCCGGACAGTGGAAGACCGGCGCCGAGTATTTTCGCCGGTCGACGCCAGCGGGCAACGGTCCGGCCGACCCGACCCTGCGTTTCTACTACGCGGTCTGTCTCTACGAGGCCGGCAGTTTTGCCGAGGCCGCCGAAGTGGCCTCGACCGGACTCGAAAAACTCCAGCGGCCGCCGTTCGTCGAGACCTACCTGCAGAAGATCCGCGCCGCCCGTCCTTGACCGAACCTGCGGAATCGCCTAGGCTCTAGGGGAGTACTCGGGGGAAATTGCATGCAATCAAAGCGATTCTCGGTGGTCGGCCTCATCTCGCTGTCGCTGGCGATCGTCGGGATCGTTCCGGCTGCTGCGCAGCAGACGTCCGTCACCCTCGGACCGCTCGCCTGCCTGCCGCAGAACAGCAACGGCGTGCTGCAGTCGACCGTGGCTCCCGATACCGCCGGCTCGACCGTACGGATGTTCTTCCGGCGGATGAACGTCGAGGTCGAGGACTTCTACTACATCGAGATGGAGCCCGCCGGGGGCGGCGGCTACTGGGCCACCTTCCCGGTGCCGACCGAGAGCAAGTTCCCCAAGCAGAAGCTCGACAACTACAACTACGAAGGGCAGAAGATCGACAACACCGGCAAGCCCTGGGCCGAGTGGTGGCGCGCCAAGGAGAATTCGCAGGCGCGCAACCCGAACGACGATCTCGACAAGAAACTGATCCAGGAGCGCGCCGCCCTCGGCAAGGCCGAGAAGCGCGTCTGGATGGCGAACCTCGACAATCCGAGCCTGCAGACCTGGCTCGACGCCCTGAAGACCGAAGCCGGCGAGTACTTCGTCGCCGTGGTGGACGGCTCCGGCCGGCTCCTCGGACGCTCAGAGATGCGCTCGGTCGAGGTGAAGAAGGACTGCAAGGTCAGCCTGACCCCGCAGCAGGAAGGCTTCGCCAAGAACCTGGTGATCGGCGAGACGGCGGTCTGGCAGAAGAACGAGGAAGTGTTCCACTGGGAGTGCACCGGCATCACGACGCGCCGTGACCCCCTGAACGTGCTGCGCGCCGACGAAAAGTGCCGCGCCTGCGTGGTCGCCGCCTGGTGGCCGGTAGCCGGCGCCGCCGGCGCCGTCGCCCTGATCGGTGTCGTCAACGACGACCCGGTCGAGATCTCGCGCTCGCGCCCCTGAAGAAGCACTGGGGGACAGGATGGCGGCGAAGCCGCCTTCGTGTCCCCGCCCGACGCAGCCCGTGCCGCCCTCTCGCGCACGGGCTTTTTTCTTGCCCGCCGGCGGGTACCCACCGGGCTCCCGGCGGGAGGCTCCCGTAGTATTCTTACCAGGGAGATTCTTACCATGAAGATCACGAGCAAGGGACAGGTCACGATTCCGATCGCGCTGCGCGAGCGCTTCGGCCTCCTTCCCGAGACGGAGGTCGACTTCGAGGTCGCCGGCAACGCTCTGCGCCTGCGCAGCGCGCAGCGTCCGAAAGGCGGCGGACGTGGCGCCGCTGTCGTCGCCCGCATGCTCGGCAGGGGCGATGTCCGGATGACGACCGATCAGATCCTGGCGCTGACCCGCGGCGAGCCGAAGCCCGCCAAGTGAGCGCCGTTCTCGTCGATTCGAGCGTGCTGCTCGACGTTCTGCGGGTCGACCCGGAGTGGGGAGACCGATCGGCTGCTGCTCTCGCCGCCGTCGCCGACGCCGCGCCACTCGTCATCGACCCGATCATCTACGCCGAGGTTTCGGTGCGCTTCTCGACCATCGAGGAGCTCGAAGCGGCGCTGCCGGCTGCGGTCTTCCGCCGCGAGCCCCTGCCCTGGGAAGCCGCCTTCCTTGCCGGCAAAGTCTTCCTCCGTTACCGGCGGGCGGGCGGGGAGAAGTCGGCGCCGTTGCCCGACTTTCTCATCGCCGCGCACGCCGCAGTCGCCGGTCACCGCCTCCTGACCCGCGATCCGCGCCGCGTGCGCCGGTACTTTCCAACCGTCGAGTTGATCCATCCATAGAGCGCGGGCCGCGGTGAGTCAACCGAAAGCATCCGCTGTGCTCCCGATGATCGACAGGATTCTCCACGTCTCCTCCGGCATGAACGAGGACGGCGGCGGCACGGCGCATCTCGGCCGGCTGATCGGCGCCTCTCTCCGCCGCCATTGCGCGCGGCACCGGCTGACTTTCCGTGGGCTTCACCTGCCGGCGCTCGACGGCAGCGTCGCCACCGACGGCTACGCCGCCTTCGGCGGCTCGCGCGCCTGGCTCACGGCGGCGGTCGTTGCCCGGCTCACCCTCTCGCGGCGCCAAGCCGCCCTCTACTTCGACCATGTCGGTCCGGCGCGCTCGCTGGCGCTGGTGCCGCGCGCGCTCCTGCCGCGCTACGCCATCCAGCTGCACGGCATCGAGATCTGGCGGCAGTTGTCACGCGATCGCCAGCAGGTGCTCGAAAACGCCACTTTCCTGGTCGCGAACTCGGCCTACACCGCGGCGCGGGCGCGCGAGTACCTGCCGGCGAAGCACC
>JBGARM010000408.1:0-3073 GCA_044230215.1 Thermoanaerobaculia bacterium
CTATGGGAAGCGGGCCGGACAGGACCCCGAGCCAGTACCTCAGCGACCACAAGCGCGGCTTCAGTGGCTGCCGAACTCCGCCTCGTAGTCGGCCATCGACGCGAGCACGACCTCCTCGGCGTGCTCGCGCCCGTACGTCGCCGCCACGCTGACGACGTTCGAGCCGCCGGGAATCTGCTTGTAGGTCGTGAAGTAGTGCGCCAGACGCTCGACCATCTTCGGCGGCAGGCCGAGAAGGTCGTCGACTTCCCCCCAGTAGAGGTCGTTGCGCAGGACGGCGACGATCTTGTCGTCGGCTTCGCCGCGGTCGATCATCCGCAGGCCGCCGATCACATGCGCGTCGAGAATGATGTCGGCGCGCGTCACCGTCCGCTCGCAGATCACGCAGATGTCGAGCGGATCGCCGTCGCCGCGCTCGGCGGCCGGCGAGAGCGCGGCCATGCGCGTGCCGCAGTAGGTGCGCGGAATGAAACCGTAGAGCGTCGGCGGCTGCGCCGCTCCGCTCTGTGGGCGGTCCACCTTGAGGTACCCCGAGACCTTGTCGATCTCGTACTTCACCGTGTCGAGCGGCCCGATCTCGATGTAGGCGGTGACGTAACGCGGCGGATCGGGACCCACCGGCAGGCCGTGCCAGGGGTGCGGACGGAATTCGCGGAAACGCTGGAACTTGGCCATCGTGCGAATCCTACTCGTCCTCGCTAGACTTCGCCGATGCACGCCCCGCCGCCGGCGCCGATTACGATCCCCGAGCGGCTGAACCTCGCCGACTGGCTGCTCGACGAACGGCTGCGCGAAGGTCTCGGCGAGCGGGTCGCTCTTCGTCTGCCCGACCGCGACCTGACCTACGCCGAGGTCGCGGCCCACTCGCGCCGATTCGCCAACGTCCTCGCGGGGCTGGGCCTGCGCCCCGAGGAGCGGGTTTTCCTGGCGCTGCCGGACGGCGCGGACTTCGTCGGCGCGCTGTTCGGCACGCTACGCGCCGGCGGCGTGGTGGTGATGCTCAATCCGGAGCTCCACGCCGACGCGATAGCGGCGCTGGTCGACTATCTGCGCCCGTCCTTCGCCGTGATCGACGGCCGCCTCGCTCCCACCTATGCCGCGGCGCTCGGCCTTTGCGAGGAGCGCACCCGTCTCCTCACCGTCGGCGAGCGCGCCCCAGGCTGCCCGTCGTTCGAGGAGCTCGCGCGCACCGTCAGCGACGACTTTCGGACCGTCTCCACCCACCGCGACGATCCGGCGGTGATGCTCTTCTCCGGCGGCACGACGGGCCGGCCGAAGGCGGTCGTGCAGAGCCACCGCTCCTACGCCTTCACCACGGCAGCCTACGGCCAACGCACACTCGCCCTGACGGGAGCCGATGTCACTCTCGCCGTGCCCAAGCTCTTCTTCGGCTACGCCATGGGCTCGAATCTCTTCTTTCCCTTCTCCGTCGGCGCCTCGGCCTGCCTCTTCCCGGAAAAAGCGACCGCCGAGACGATCTTCGCGGCGATCGCCCGCCACCGGCCCACCGTGCTCGCCACCGTGCCGACGATGATCCAGCAGATGGTGAGCCACCCGGAGGCAGCGGCGCAGGATCTGTCGTCGCTGCGCCTCGCGACCTCCGCCGGCGAAGCGCTCGCCGTCACCCTGCGCGAGCGCTGGGATGCGGCGTTCGGCGTCGAGCTGCTCGACGGGCTCGGCACTGCCGAGCAATGGCACATCTTCCTGTCGCACCGAACCGGGCGCGTCCGCCCGGGAACGCTCGGCGAGACGGTCGCAGGGTTCGAAGTGCGGGTGCGCGACGACGAGGGACGCGATCTCCCCGACGGCGAGATCGGCGCACTCTGGGTGCGCGGCGGGGCGCGCGCCTGGGGCTACTGGCGCGAGATGGACAAGACGCAGGCGACCTTTCGCGGCGAGTGGGTCGTGCCGGGCGACCTCGTCTCGCGCGACAGCGACGGTTTCTTCACCTACCACGGGCGCGGCGACGACGTCTTCAAGGTCGCCGGCCGCTGGTTCTCTCCGGCCGAGGTCGAGGGCACGCTGCTCAGGCATCCCGCCGTTTCCGAGTGTGCCGTGGTCGGCGTGGTCGACGAAAACGGCCTGCTCAAACCCCAAGCCTGGGTGATTCCGAAGACGGCGGCGCCCCGGGAAGAGCCCGCGCCGGAGCCCGATCTGGCGCGCCGGTTGGCGGACTTCGTGGCCCAGGAGTTGCTGCCGTACAAGGCGCCGCGCACGGTCCACCTGGTCGCGGAACTGCCCCGCACGCACCTCGGCAAGATCGACCGCGGCGCGCTCAAGCGCCCGCTCGGCGGCGGAGGAAGCGACCGATGACGACCCAGCGGAGGAGAGCGGCGAAGTCTCCGGCGGCGTGCCTCGCCGAGTTGGTTCGCATCCGCGCCGAATTCGGACCCGGTTGGCCGGAGCGCAAGCGCGCGCTGCTCGGCCTGCTCGAGGGCGCTCGACTCGGTTCCGCGAACGCCGTCGCCGAGCTCCACGAGCTGCTCCTCTTCCTGCGCGCCTATCCCGACGATGTGGCGCTGCTCGCGCAAGTCGAGCGCATGCTCGCCGGCTTCGACCGGCGGCGAGACCTGCGGCGGCATCGCGCCGCGCTCGCCGACACCGGAATTGCCGGCACGACCATCGACTTTCCGTTCTTCGCCGAGACCGCCTGGCGGCTGGCGGAGCGCTTCCCGGGGAATCTCGAGATCGACTGGGAGTCGGTGGACGCACCGGAGCGGTTCGAGCGCTGGCTGCCGTTCGTGGCGCATCCCGCGGAGAGGCCCGGCCTCGACGAGATCGCCTGGTCGCCGCGCGAGTGGCTCGACCGGATGCGCGGCGGCGGCCCCCCGGGCACCTCGTCGCCGCAGGCCGGCGGCGCCTTCTTCCTCCGCCGCCTGCGCCGCGCGGTTCCGGACTCGCAGCTGTTCGAGCGCATCGTCGACGACCTGGGTCTGTTCTATCGCCTCTCGCCCTCGGCCCATGGAGCAGCGCCGGCGACGCCGGCGAGGACGCGCGAACGCTCTGCCGGCTCCCGGCCGCATTTCCACGCCGAACCGCTCCGCCGCGGCCGGCCCGATATCGCGCGGGAGCT
>JBGARM010000409.1:0-3065 GCA_044230215.1 Thermoanaerobaculia bacterium
GTGCGCTTTCGCATCGGCAACCGGCAGCCCTCAAGGCGGAGAGACGACGACGGCCCTTCCATGTCCGACCCAACGCCACCCATCGCGCCCGCCGCCGCAGACTTCGCAGGTAACGCCGCCGGCACCGCCACCGACCTTGCCCGTCTGACCGCGCTCGTCGCGCGGCTGCGCGCTCCGGACGGGTGCCCCTGGGACCGCCAGCAGACCCTACCCGATCTGCGGGCCTACTTGCTCGAGGAAGCCCACGAGGTGGCCGCGGCGCTCGACAGCGGCGACCGCTCCGAGCTCGTCGGCGAGCTCGGCGACCTGCTCTTCCAGATCGTCTTCATCGCCCGGCTCGTCGAGGAGGCCGGAGGTTTCGAGCTCGGCGCGGCTCTCGCTGCCGTCGAGGCCAAGATGATCGCCCGCCACCCGCACGTCTTCGGCGGCGAGACGCTCGCCTCCGCCAGGGAGGTCCGCGAGGCATGGGAACGGCGCAAGGTGCGCGCGCCGGAGGGCGAGCGGCGTTCGCTCCTCGATGGCGCCACCGCCGCTTCCCTGCCCGCCCTGGTAGCTGCCTACCGTCTCACCCAGAAGGCGGCCGGTGTCGGCTTCGACTGGCGAGAAGCGGGCGAAGTCGTCGTCAAACTCGACGAGGAGATCGCCGAGCTCAAGGAGTTGTTGACCGCGGAGACGGCGGAGCCCGCCGCTGCGGCGGCCGACTTGCGGCAACGGCGAACCGAGGAGATCGGCGACCTGCTGTTCACCGTCGCCAACCTCGCCCGGCACCTCGAGATCGATCCCGAAGGGGCGCTCGCCGCCGCCAATCTCAAGTTCCGGCGGCGTTTCGCGGCCGTCGAGGCCGGCCTCGCCGCCAGCGGCCGGAACGTCGCCGAGGCGTCGCTCGACGAAATGGAGGCCGAGTGGCAGGCCGCCAAGCGCGCCGAGAAACAGCCGGGCTAGCCGCGCTCCCCTCCCGGCGCATGAAGATCGCTCTCGTCTGGAACGGTCCCAACACCCTCGATCGCATTTCGTTTCGCCACGAGAACTATCTCGCCGGCTGGAACGCGCTGGGGCACGACGCCTTCCTGGTGACGGCCGCCGAGCTCGCCGGCTCCTTTCGCGGCCCGACCCACCTCGTCGCTGCGCGCGCCGACCTCGAGCGCAGCGAGACCTGGCGCGCGCTCGCGGCCGACGTCGCCGTGGGCGTCACCTGGCACCGCATGTCCGCGATGCTCGCCGCCATCCGCGCCGCGGGCACGCGCGCGGTGGCGATCGCCGACTCCGACGGCCAGGTGGGCTTCGCCGCCCACCCGCGCATCTCCTGGCTCCGTATCGGCGCCTACCAGGAGAGCTTCGCCGGCCGGCTGCGCGCCTGGCGCTACTTCGCTCGCCGCTTCGCCGCCAGCGCCCTGCGCCGCGACCCGGAGGAGCTCGAGTTCGTCGCCAGCACCCGCGCCTGCAACCGGGTCGTCTTCGGCAGCGCTCCGGCGATCGCCTGTTTCGCCCGCTTCCTTCGCCAGCAGGAGGCCGGGGAGCTCGTTCGCCGCCTGCGCGAGGTGCCGTTCGCGGTCCCGGAGGAGTTCTGTAGCCGGCCGATTCCGCGGAAGGACGACCGGGTCGTCGCCATCGGCCGCTGGAGCGATCCGCAGAAGGATGCGCCCCTCCTCGCCGCGGCGCTGGCGCTCTTCTTCACCCGCTCTCGCAGCACCGAAGTGGTCGTCTTCGGCGCTGACGCGGAGCGCGAGTTCGGCGCGCTCGCGCGCCGCGAGAGCCGCCTGCGGCTCGCCGGCATCAAGGAGCCGCACGTCGTCGCGGAGACGCTGGCCGCGAGTCGCGCGGCGCTCTTCTCGTCGCGCTGGGAGACCGGTCCGCACGCCGCGACCGAGGCACTGGCGCTCGGCGCCACCCTGGTCTCGGCGCCGATGTCGAATTTCGAGGGAATGATCGACCGCGGCCGGTTCGGCACGCTCGCCGTGAGCCGCAGTCCGGCGGCGCTCGCCGACGCGCTCGCGGACGAGCTCGCGGCTTGGGACGCCGGTCGCCGCGACGCCCGAGCGATCGCCGCCCACGGCAGAGCGCGCTTCTCGCCGATCGCGGTCTGCCGCGCGCTGCTCTCGGCGCTCGACTAAGGCACGAGCGCCAGCAGGACCGCCTCGTCATCACGATAGAGGACGCGGAACTGCGGCGCCGCGGCGATCCCCTCGACGAGGCCGGGCGCGACGAGCGAGCGCGGCAGGAGGAGCTGGGCGGCGCCGAGCCGCCGGAGCTCGAGGGCGAGCTCCTCCGGCCGAGCGAGCAGCGGCAGGACGAGTCGATAGCGATAGGGACCGGTCCAATCGCCGAGCAGCACAGTGCCGCCGAAGTCGTGCAGTCGCTCGCCGTGCAGTGCATAGAGCGCGACGTTCTGCATGCCCTCGGCACGCCGGAAGAGAAGCGCCTGGTAGAGCGGCACACGCCGGGCGAGAAACGCGTCGATGGCCGCCGGCGCCGCCGGCGGGAGCCCGATCTGCGACGTGCGCCAGAGCGCGTAGGCCGGTCCCGTCGCGATCCCGAGCACGACGAGCGCGATCGCGGCATTCATCTGCCGGCGGCCTCCGCGCGCCGGTTTCGCGGTTCCGACATCGATCAGGTCCCGCAGCGCGGTGACGAGCAGGACCGTCAGCAGCGGCGAGAAGAAGAGGAAGTAGCGCGCATCCCGCGGCAGGGCGAGAAAAGCGAGCGCAAACCCGGCGAGGATCACGATCCAGGGGCGCGACGAGCGCCGGCGGCCGCCAGCGTAGAGCAGCAGCGGAAGGGCGGCGATGACCAGCGGCGAGGCCGGTGGCTGCGCGTTGGTGCGCGCCCGGTCGACGACCAGGTCCCAACCGAGCCGGACGAGATCGAGCGCGCCGCGCGACCAATTGGCGAAGACGCCGCTGCCGGAGACCGCCGTGATTCCGCTCCACTCGTTGGTGCCGAAGAGGCCCGACAGGAAGGGGAAGATCGGGTTGCCGGAGAGCGCCCAGACGAGGGCGTACCAGGGCCCGCCGGCGAGCGCCGCGGGGCCGGGGGAGATCGGCGGCGCCCCCCACCCGTCGCCGCCG
>JBGARM010000040.1:0-6618 GCA_044230215.1 Thermoanaerobaculia bacterium
GTGTTGAACGTCACCGACACGCCCACGCCACCCTCGGCGCTGAATACAGCGATTGTCAGGGAGATGCCTGCCTGTCCGCCCTTGCCGTCCGTCACGCTCACGCTCAGCGCGTCATCGCCCTCGGCGCCCGGCGCCAGATCCCCCTCGGGGGCGACGTTGGCCTGGCCCCGCGTCTCATCGTAGGCGCGCACCTCGGCCTCGTTCTCGCGGTCGCGGCGCAGGCGCTCCTCGCGATTCACCGTCGACTTCGAGACCAGGTCCTGCGGCATCGTCTCCTGGCCGGGGACCATCGAGTCGTTGACGTCGATGACCATCCCGCCATAGATCGAGTACTGGCGCGAGATGGTCTGGAAACCCGGCGCGAAGATCACCACGTCATAGGTGCCCTTGTCGAGCCAGAGGTAGGTCGGATAGCCGTCGAAGTCGTCCGCGACGCCGACCAGATTGCCGTCGACGTAGATCTGGGCGCGCTCCGGGCTGACGTCGAGATCGAGCGCACCCATGGTCGCGCCCGCCGCCGGATAAACGGTGGTGTAGCTGCCACCGTAGTAGCCCGGGTAACCGTAATAGCCATAGCCGCCGTAGTAGCCGTAGCCTGGGTAGCCGTACCAGCCGTAGCCGCCGAGCCCGATGTAGCCGCCATAGTAGCCACCGTACCCGCCGTAGTGGCCCCCGTAGTGGCCACCGTAGTGGCCGCCGTAGTGGCCGCCGTGCCCACCGTAGTAGCCGCTTCCGTGACCACCGTGGCTGCCGCCACTTCCGCCGTGGCTGCCACCGCCGCTGCCGTGGCTGCCGCCACCGCCGCCGTGCCCACCACTGGTCTGCGCGATCAACGCTGTCGCGGGCAGCGTCAGCGTCACCGCGAGCGCCCACTTGAGAAACGTGCCTCGAGTTCGATTGTTCATGACCCTACCCTCTCCATTTCCGCCGACCCTTCGCGCCAAGCCCGATGCAGTCCCCGGAGGTAGTGATAGCGAAGGGCCTCCTCCCAGATTCCGGGCAGACTCACTGGGAACAACTGCAAAGCCCGGACCAGCCATTCCCGGGGGAGCCGGGAGCGACGGTTGGGCAGCGGCTCCGGGCCGCCCGGGCCGATTCCGAGAAAACCCGCGAGCTCGGGGTGCTTGCGAAAAAAACGCACGGCGCTCTCGCCGGCGCGCTCCTGGCGCAGGCAGAAGCGGCGGAAGTCGGTCGGATGATCGTGGAGGAGCCGCGCCCGCGGCTCGTAGACGAGGCGCAGGCCGCGCCCGAACATCCGGAACGAGGCCTCGATGTCCTCCCACGCCGGGTCGGGGAAGCTCTCGTCGAACGGCTCTTCGAGGAGCCAGTCGCGCGCCAGCGAGAGATTCGAGGTGTAGAAGAAGTTGAACGGCACGTTCTCGGGGTCGGCGATCAGGCCGTAGCCGAACTGCAGCCCCTGCTCGTTGAGGAAGCGCAGGAACGGCGTCGAGCGCATGCGCGGATGCCAGGAGGTGTAGCCGACGACCGCCAGCCGCGGCCACTCGCGGCCCGGCCCTGGCTCGCGCTCGCGCCGATGGCGTGCCCAGTGGCGGGCGAGCCAGTCGGGCTCCGGCACGGTGTCGTCGCCGAGAAAGGCGATCAGGGCGCCGGCGGACGCTTCGACGCCGCGATTGCGCGCCGCCGCCGGACCGAGATTCTCTTGGCGCAGCAGGCGGAGCGGGCGCCGACCGGCGCGCGCGCTCAGCCATTCGAAGGTGCCGTCGGTCGATCCGTCGTCGACCACGACGATCTCGAACGGCGGCGCTTCCCGCTGTCCGTCGAGGGCCTCGAGCACCTCGGCGAGGACGCGCCGGCGATTGCAGGTCGGGACGACCACCGAGAGCTCGCAGCTCACCGGCGCGGCTCCGCGGGCGGCTCCATCACCTCGTCGAGCCGCCGGTAGACGAGCACCGGGCTCGCCGGCAGCAGGCCCTGGAACCCGGCGCTGGCGAAGAGCTCCTCGTCGCCTAAGTAAGTCGGCACGAGATACAGCGGAAAGCGCTCGCAGAGCTCGCGGTCGGAGCGCCGCCGCCGCTGGCGCGCGGCCTCGCGTCCCGCGGCGGCCGAGTCGAGCAGCGCCAGGAAGAGGCTCATGGCGCGCATGTGGGATACCGCCTGCGGATGCGAAAGCTCGAATCCGCCGCCGGCGACGAGGCGGCCCAGCCGGCGCGAGATGCGACCCCAGACGCGGCGCGCGAACTCGGCCGCTCCGAGTTGCCGCAGCTTGTCGAGCCAGGAGGGATCGGGTCCGCGCCCGGCGGAGAGGGCGTCAGCTGCATCGCGGCTCCAGACCTTGCCGGTGAATGGGTCGCGCCGCAGAAGCTCCGCCGCTCCCGGGTTGCCGGCCACGACGATCGCCTCGAGGCGCGCCAGGAAGGTCACCAGGATCGCCGGCATGAGCCGGGGCCAGAGCTCGTCGTCGAGGTTCTTCCAGGCGGTGAGCAGGGCGTTGCGCTCGAACAGTGAGCCGCGCAAGAACGGCCCGACCCGTTCGCTGGTAGCCGCGGAGCGGTGCCGGACCACGGCTTCGCGCGCCGCCACGATGCGCTCCCCTCCGGCCCACAGCCGCCAACCGAGATCGACATCTTCGAGATAGGCAAAATACGACGGATCGAAGCCGCCGGCGTCCAGGAAGGAGCGCCGACGGACGAGCATGTTGGCGCCGCAGGCGAACGGCAGCTCTTCGCCATTCGCCGGCAGGCGCGCCGCCGCGAGCGGCCGGCGATGATCGAGCTGGAAGGCGTGACCGTCGAACGTCCGCAGGCCATAGCCGAAATCGAGCCGCTCGGCCTGCCAATCCACGAGGCGCCCGGCGATCGCCGCGACGTCCGGGGGGGCGGCTGCCGCGGCGTCGGCCAGCGCCGCGAGCCACTCCGGCTCCGGCCGGGTGTCGTTGTTGAGCAGCACGAGATCGTCGCCGGAGGCGAGCGCCGCGAGCCGGTTGTTGGCCTCGGCGAAGCCGAGATTCGTCGGACTCTCGATCAGCCGGACCCAGGGGTGGTGTGCGCGCACCCAGTCGCCGGTGCCGTCGCGCGAGCCGTTGTCGAGCAGCAGCAGCTCCCACGGACAACCCGGATCGTGCTGCGCCTGCACCGCCGGCAGACAGGCTTCGAGATGCGCTCTGCCGTTGTAGCTCGCAACGAGAATCGACAGCTTGCGCTTCGCGCCGGCCATCGCTCAGCCGGCGTCCTGGCTGCCGCGGCCCCGCAGGCGCTCGACCCAGCAATGCAGCCGCCAGGCGCGGGTGCCCTCCATCGCCCGGATCTGCGCGTTCAGGCGTTCGATCTCGGCGTAGGTGCGAGCCAGCATCTGACCGAGCCCGGGGACGCTGCCGCCGACTTCGGCAGTCAGCGCCGCCAGATCGAACTCGGCGAAGTGGCTGGCGGCGAGTCGGCGGTAGCCCTCCGCCAGCTCGACTTCGGGGCCGAGCGTATGGGTGCGAAACTGCCGCAGGCCGAGGCCGGCGCGCAAGTAAGGATGGCGCTCCTCCTGCGAGGCGTAGATCGCCATCGCGCGCTCGAGCGTCGCGCGGCAGTCGCTGACATCGACGAGGCGGTCGGGATATCCGGGGTGGTTGACCTCGTAGAGCCAGACCTCGAGCCCGCGCGCGACCTCCGCCCGCTCGCCAGAGTCGGCCAATCCGTGCAGAACGTCGTGCAGCGCGGCGAAGGCGGCGCGATGATCTTCGGAGATCTCGAGCGGCGAAGGCACGAGCAGGAGATCGGGGCGCTCCCCTCCGCGAGCGAGGAGCCGCCGGCGGATCGCCGCGGCCGCCTCGGTCCGCCCGGCGGCGAGCGCCCCGTCGCGGATGCCGACCACTTCGAGACCGGCGCAACCGAGCAGCCGGACCACCTCTTCGGCCTCGCCCCGGCGCCGCGCCGCGTAGCTCGCGCGGTCGGCGATCTCCTCGACCCCGCCGGAACCGTCGGTGAGAAAGAGGATCTCTACCCGCGCCCCTGCCGCGGCGAGCCGGAAGATGAGTCCGCCGCACCCCAGCACCTCGTCGTCGAAGTGGGGCGCCAGCACGAGCGTGCGCACCGCCGTCACTGCGCTCGTCCGGCCCGGAGGCTGCGGCTGGCGAATCAATGGACCCGGCCAGCCCGCTCGCCGCGATGTAACCAGCGCAGGCGCAGGATGTCGGCCAGCATACGTGCCGAGTCGCGCAGTGCGTGGACGCTCGAGGCCGGCGAGTCGTGCCAGACGACGCCGACCTCCTGGACGGTCGCGCCGCGCCGGCGGGCGAGCCAGACGAGCTCGACGTCGAAGGCAAAGCGGTCGATCTTCATGTCGGCGAACAGGCTGCGCGCGAGGTCGCCGCGCAGCAGCTTGAATCCGCACTGGGTGTCGCGAATGCCGCCGACGGCGACGACCCGCACGACGAGGTTGAACAAACGCCCCATGAGCTCGCGATAGGCCGGCTGACGCCGGGTGATCTTCGAGTCGGCCACGCCGCGGCTGCCCAGGACCAGTCCGGCGCTTTCGAGGTGCGGCCGCAGGCGCTCGTACTCCTCGATCGGCGTCGACAGGTCGGCGTCGCAGAGCAGGACCTCGGCTCCGGCGCTGGCGAGAACGCCGGCCCGCAACGCCGCGCCCTTGCCGCGATTCTGCGCCAGGTGCAGCCAGCGCAGCAGGGCCGAGTCGCGGTACTCCGGCCGCAACGCCAGGCTCGCGGTGCCGTCCGTGCTGCCGTCGTCGACGACGAGGATCTCCGCCCCGCCGGGGAGACTGGCGGCAAAGGCGAGGAGACGATCGAGCGTCGGGCCGATCCGCGCCGCCTCGTTGAACGCGGGAACGACGACGGAGAGCTGCGGTGCCATGGCGGAATTGTATGGCTTGACGGCGCTGGCGTGCAGATCGAGCCGCGCGCCGGATGACCGGTTCAGAAGTGATCCGAGTCGCCCATGGTGAGGTAGAAGTCGGCGAGCACCCGCGGCACGCTCACCCGGGGATCGAACGGTATGGCGCTCAGGCGCAGGTGAGGCTCGGGCGCGCCCGTGTAACCGCGCTCGAGCAGCAGCGCGCGCGCCTCGCGGTCGCCGCGCACCCAGAGTGCGACGGAGGCGGCGTCGCCTCCAGAGCTGGCGGCGCCGGCGAGACCGGCGACCGTGCGCTCCTCCACCGCCGCCGCGAGGTCGGCGAGGTCCGCGGCGCGGTCGCCGTCCCAGAGCAGATCCACCCAGCGCGCCTCCGCGGTCCCGGTGGCGAGGTCGACGACCCCCCAGGCGCGGGTCTCCCCCGCTCGATGCACGCCGAGCTGCACGTAGCGCGCGCCGGGCCGGCGTTCGTAGCGCCAGGAGAACCAGGCCGCGTCGCGCACCGTCGCTTGACGGTACCGCTGCCGGCTGCGCTGCCAGAGCCGGTCGGTGGCATGGGCGTCGAAACCCTCGGAGATCCAGCTTCGCGCCGGAGTCCACCGGGCCCGCGCCGCTGCGGCCGGAGCGACCGGCAAGCAGCGCGTCAGGCGTTCGACTGCGGCCGGATCGAAGTAGTGCCCGGTGACCGCGCCTGCGCGCTGGTGACGTTCGCCGGGGAAGCCGTACACGAAGCCGACGCCTCCGGCCGCGGCGCATTCAGCCAGAAACCGCTCCATGGTGCGCTGGAAGGCCCCGCCGCGGGGTCCCAACCCGCGCCGGCGGCGCGAGAAGACGTCGACGATCTGGGCGGCCTGCATCGGCTCTCCCGCCCAGACGATATCGACCGTGATCGCCGCGTACTGGCAGACCAGCTCACCCTGGCTGTCGAACGCCAGCAGGATGCGCGCCCCGCGCGGCGGCTCGAGAAACTTCCAGCGCCATTCCGCGCTCCCGCGTTCGACGCCGAAGACCTCCGCGAAGGCGCGCTGGATCGCGGCTTCGTCGCCAGAGCGGTAGGCGCGCAGCGTGTAGGCGTCGGGCGCGCTCACGCTGCGTCCCCACCCGCGCTCCGCGCCAGGTGGACCGGCGCCGATTCCCGCCCCGCCGCATCGACGCCGCGAATCCACAGCTCTCCCGGCGGCAACCGGCGCCAGATCTCGTCCGCCATCTGCCAGTCGGGAGCCGGCGCCGCGAGCCGCTCGCCGGCGGCTGGAAACCCTGCCGCCGCCAGCGCGACCTCGACCCACACCGGCGGTCGGGGAGTGGAGAGCTGGCGCAGCGCGAGCACCGGCGAAGTTTCCGACCGTCGCAGAGAGTCGGCCCAACGGTGAGATCGGTGCGATCGGGGCGCCCGCAGAGGGGGCCTGGCGCTCAGGAGGTCGAGCAGGTTGGCGACTCCGGCGCCGTAGTGGCGGCGGCGGAAGAGTCGCTCGCCCTCCGCGAACCAGGCCGTCGCGCGCGGCTCCTGGACACTGCTCTGGGCGAAGAGATGGACGGCTTGGGCAGCCGGGACGAAGCGCGACACGAGGCCGGCGGCGCCGAGCCGCAGCAGCCAGTCGGTCTCCTCGAAGTAGAGGCGGAAGGCGTCGTCGAAAGGTCCCACCTTCATCCAGGCATCGCGGCGAAAGGCGAGCAGCGCGCCGGAAAGAGACGGCGACGAGAACGGCGTCGTGGCCTCCCAATGCCGTCGGGCGTGACGGCGCCAGGCGCGCCGGGGCGGCCCCCCCCACACCGCGCGGGAGCCTGGCGCGCCCGGGGGCCGCCC